>JAEUVW010000364.1 GCA_016786525.1 Chitinophagaceae bacterium | reverse complement strand
TGCACCGCCCCCTGGTGCTCGATCCCTCCGTTGCCGGTGCGGGCAGTAATGCTGTGGAAGGAGTGGACCGCCTGAACAATGCCGAACAGGTCGTGATCAATAATCCTGCTGCCGGTACCTACACCATTACTGTATCAGGGTTTTCCATACCGGAAGGGCCACAGCAATATGTAGTCGTATACGATTTTGTGCCGAAAGCATTGAAACTGTTGTTCCCCATTGCTCATGCCGCTGCACCGGCGAATACCGACCTGTATATTTATTGGGATGCACCGGCCGATGCCGGTACTTCCCTGATCGAATTCAGTGCCGATAACGGCGGCAGCTGGAGTACGATTGCTCCATCCGTAGACCCGGGAATACGCTTCTTCAGGTGGCCGGTCCCTGCTGTTTTTTCCAACCAGTGCAGGATACGGGTAAGCAGTGGGAGCTATACGGATCTCAGCGGCGTATTTACCATCAATGAGCAGCCTGTGGTCTCGTTTTCAGAAGACCAGTGCCCGGGTTCGCTGCGCATCAGCTGGACGAAGGTGCCCGATGCAGACAAGTACTATATGCTCATCAAAAAAGGAGCCTACCTGCAAAAAGTAGATTCTGTGAATGCGGGCACCTTAAGCTACACATTCACCGGTTTGCAGACCAATACGGACTATTATGTGGCCGTACAGCCTTCCCTGAGCGGGAGTGAAGGCTTTCGCAGTAAAGCGATCATGCAGCGACCGGATAAAGGTACCTGTGCCCTGGTGCAGGACGGCGACCTTGCCTTAGAGGCCATCCTGTCACCTGCCACAGGCCGCAGGTTTACCGCTTCGGAATTAAAAAGCAATACACCAATTGAGGTCCGTGTCCGCAACCAGGACGATAAGCCGGTATCAGACTACAGTATAGTATACCAGGTAAACAGCGGACCCTGGCAGATCGCCGGTCCTTTCAGCATTGCGGCCAACACGAGTGTGACGCAGCTTGCAGTGTTGCACGATTTTAGCGCCGTCGCTTCCTACGAACTCCGGGTGGCCCTGCGCAACAATATGATACCGGACCCCGTTGCGGCAAACGACACGCTGGTAAAGATCGTGCGGCAGATCGCCAATGATCCCCTGGCGCTGGCGGGAAGCGGGCTGCTGCACGACTTTGAAGGTCTGCCGGACCTTACCCTGCTTCGCGACACTACAGGGCTGGACCCTATCGGCTACTGGGACTTTGCCAATACCCAGGATACCGGCCGCCTGCGTACGCGCATACCGGGCAGTCCCCTGGTCAAAAGCGCCAGGTCGGTGAGCATGGATGTCAACAAGAATACTAAGGGAAATGTCAATTATTTTACCGGCACTTTCAACCTGTCGGTTTACGATACCACGGCGGACGAGGTCCGTTTTGATTTTGAATATGAAATGCGTGGCAAGCCTGTACCAAGCGATAGTAATAAAGTATGGGTGCGCGGTACCGACCGGGATGCCTGGATACCGGCCTTTGTCTATGATGATGCAACCGACACCGCAAAGCTGCATGAATCGGGCACCTTATCCTTCCGCGAATTGTTCCGGAAGCATGGTCAGAATTTTTCAGCTGCTACGCAGATCCGGTTCGGCCAATCCGATACCACCGTCATTGTAGACGACCATTCCGGGGCGGGCCTGACGATCGATAATGTGAACCTGTACAAAGTCAACAAAGATTTGCAACTTTCCTCGGTATTGACCCCGGCCAGGAGCAATTGTGCCATCAGCAGTTCTGAAGTATCGGTCAGCATTAAGAATGGTACAGCAACGCCTATGAGTGCTATTACCCTGGCTTACTCCCTGGATGGGAAAATTCCAATCATCGAAACATTTCCCGGTACTATAGGGGGAGACCAGACAGTAACGTATACCTTTACAACAGGAGTAACGGGACTCGTCAAAGGCCCGCATACCCTGCGCCTGTGGCTCAATACACCCGGCGACGACCTGTTAAAGAACGATACGATAGGGGAGTACAGTTTCTATATTGCACCATTGGTCAGCAGTTTCCCTTACCTCGAAGACTTTGAAGCAACGAATGGTGACTGGTATACCGGGGGGCGGAATGTAAGCTGGGCCCATGGCATTGTAGCCGGGGGGCGGAAGATCAACCGTGCCGCGAGTGGGACGCGTGCCTGGAAAACTGCTTTGTCCGGCACCTACAGGAGCAACGAATTCTCCTACCTGGTTTCCCCCTGCATCAATACGGCC
>JAEUVW010000359.1 GCA_016786525.1 Chitinophagaceae bacterium | reverse complement strand
GCCAATGGACAGGGAGACCAGCTGACACAACTGGCGGGCGACCCCTCCCACCCCGCAACACAGCAGATGCAGCAAAATTTTGCCGACAACATCATGCAGAAATTCGGCATCAATGGTGGCGCTGCCAAAGATATCGCGGCGTCCCTGATCCCTTCTGTGCTGGCACAACTGAAAGGCGGCAAGGGAGGCGGCGGATCATTTGACTTTTCATCTGTTTCGTCGATGCTGGGCAAGACGGGCCTGGACAAAGACGGGGACGGTGATGTAGACCTGAAAGATGTGACGAAAATGTTTGGATTTTAATCATTTATCCCTTATCCTGGCCCTTTCGGCCGGGATTTTTTTACCACGAAATAGTAGCCCCCGGGGCATGATAAATACTGCCCCGAATAGTAACTTCGCGACAAAATTGACCAGCGTGCCCGATATTATCAACTTACTCTCAGACCATATAGCCAACCAGATTGCCGCAGGAGAGGTGATACAACGCCCGTCTTCTGCCGTAAAGGAGCTATTGGAAAATGCAGTGGATGCCGGCGCTACCGAAATCCAGCTGCTGATCAGGGACGCGGGCAAAGAACTGGTACAGGTCATAGACAATGGTAAAGGCATGTCGCCTACCGACGCGCGCATGAGTTTTGAACGGCATGCCACTTCCAAGATCAGCAGGATCGAAGACCTGTTCTCGATCCGCACCATGGGCTTCCGCGGTGAGGCCCTGGCCTCTATGGCGGCAGTCGGGCAAATGGAACTGAAGACGCGCCGGGCGGAAGATGAAGTAGGCACCCATATTATCATTGAAGGCTCTGCCGTACGCAGCCAGGAACCCTGTGTGACCGGCACCGGCACCAACATTATGCTGAAAAACCTGTTTTTCAACGTACCGGCGCGGCGCAATTTCCTGAAAAGCAATACCACCGAGCTGCGGAACATAGTCGATGAGTTTACCCGCATCGCACTCGCCCACCCTGCCGTGGCCTTCCGCTATTCCAGCAATGGCGCCGAACAATACCACCTGCAGCCCGGCAGCCTGAAAGCCCGCATCGTAGCCCTGTTCGGCAACAGCTATGAGAAAAAACTGGTACCGGTATCCGAGCAGACAGACTTCCTGAACATACACGGATTTACCGGCAAGCCGGATGCAGCGATGAAAACAAGAGGGATGCAATACTTCTTCCTGAACAACCGCTTTATCCGCAGCAATTACCTGCACCACGCACTTGTGCAGGCATACGAAGGCCTGATCCCCAAAGAAATGTTCCCGTTTTACTTCCTGTTCCTGGAAGTAGACCCCGCCCGCGTGGACGTGAATGTACACCCGACCAAGCAGGAGGTAAAGTTTGAAGACGACCAGCTGATGTATGCCTACCTGAACTCCTCTGTAAAGCATGCGCTGGCCCGCAACAACATTGCGCCTTCGCTGGACTTCTCGCTGAGCGCGGAAATACAGCAATTGCCTTCCGTACAGCTGCCCCAGACCCACAAGGACGTGGCCTCGGCACGCAGCGGCTACCTCAGCGATAGTTTCAGCAAAAAGAACCAGGCCCATTTCATCGATAAAAAAGACGGCCTGGCCCAATGGAAAGAGATTTACAATATAGCAGCCGAAGTACCGGCACAGGCGAAAGACCCGGACCAGGCGGCAGCAGGTCCCCATACCCGGCAACAGGGATTGGTACAAAGCACTGCAGCCCGGCAAAACATCCTGGTCGTGCAGGGTTCATTGCTCGTAACCACGGTAAAATCGGGCCTGATGTACATCCATATCCGCAGGGCACAGGAGCGCATCTGGTTTGAGCGTCTGATGAGCCAGTGGGAAGACGGCAAACCGGTAGCCCAGCGTGTATTGTTCCCGCTCACTTACGAGGTGATGCCCCAGGACGAGCCGGTACTGGTCTCCCTGCTGCCCGACATGCACCGTATCGGCTTCGACATCACACACTTTGGCAAAAATACCTTCGTCGTGCATGGCATCCCTTCCGGCATGAGCTCCGGTGAAGAAAAGTATGTGCTGGACGAATTGCTGGAACATCATAAGAATGAAAGCCACAAGGCCCTGGAAGCCAATGCGCATACCATGATCATGAAAATAGCACGGCGCATGGCCTCAGCCGCTACGGATTATACCCAGGGCGAAAACCAGCAGGCCCTGATCGATGAGCTATTTGCCTGCAGCCAGCCGGAATACAGCCCCAACGGTAAGAAAGTATTTGGCGTATTACCCAAGGAAGAGCTGGACAATCTTTTGGGCTAAACCCTGTCATGGGGAATGTTTAATGTTTAATGCTTAATGTTTAATGGCTTGTCGCGTGATGCCTTTATCGATTGAGTTGGCGCACGAATGTCATGCCGAAGGCATCTGTGTACAGAGTTACTTGGCCATACTGTAAGGTTTAAAATGTGCCCTTCGTGATTGTACACTTCACCACAAAGGGCGCAAAGTTTTGCTCAGAGCACACAAAGGCTTATTGTGCTTGTCGTAGTGTTCTTCGTGCTTTTTCCTTTGTGCCCATCCTGGTTCAATAATCCACCACAAAGACACAAAAGCTTAACGCCTTGGGCTTTGTGCCCTTTGTGTTCTACTTCGTGACCTCCGTGGTAAAATAGCCAATGCAAAGAGCACAATGGCTTATCGCATCCGGTTTCGTGCACTTCGTGGTTAACTGATGAACGCAATTAAACTTTAGTACACAGTATAGTGATCCAGTTGTTGCGTGTATGTACGCTTTGGACCCTAAAGCCTTCTGCCTTTGCCGCTTCGGAAACAATAGCTTCGTCTTCTGTCAGCAGGCCGCTCATCAGTAAGGGAGCGCCCGGGTCCAGCAGATGGTACAGTACCTTCATATAACGCAGCAGGATGTGGCGGTTGATATTGGCCAGGATCAGGGAAAAAGTTTCCCGGCCGGAAAAAGATTCAATATCGTCCATGCTCACTTTGGTACGGCTGCAATCATTCAGCTGCACATTTTCCTGCGCATTGTCAAAAGACCATTCGTCGTTATCAATGGCGATCACTTCCGCAGCGCCCAGCTTTTCGGCCAGTATGGCCAATATGCCCGTGCCCGTGCCGAAGTCCAGCACTTTTTTGCCGTTGAAGTCCAGGTCCGCCATCTGCTCCACCATCAGGTGGGTGGTAGCATGGTGCCCGGTACCGAAAGACATCTTCGGCGTGATCACAATATCATATTGCGTCGTGACCGGCATCTGGTGAAAATGTGCACGGATCGTACAGAAGTCGCCGATAACAACCGGCTCAAAGTCGGACTCCCATTCTGCATTCCAGTTGCGCGGTACGATGGTTTCTTTTTCGGCTGTCAAACCAAATACGGAGAGTGCTTCTGTAAAAGCCCCCTCCTGGTAATCGCTTTCCGGAATAAAAGCCTTGAGTGCGGTGTCGCTTTCTTCAAAACCTTCTACCCCCAGTTCAGACAGGGAGGCAATCAGTAAGTCGCGGGTGTCGGCATCGGTTACCGGTATGGTCAGCTGTAGATAATTCAAGACACAATTGTTTAGGGCGCAAAAGTAAGGGCAAAGAGTACAATCCCCCAGCTATCCTCTATCATCCGTTTGTCTTTATTTGAAAAATAACCATACTTATCTCTGTAGTTGCTTGTTTTTTCCTTTTAAAGCGCCTACTTTTGCCCGTCTTAAAATTTTTAACAATTCAATAAAATGATGCATTCATTATTCTATTTGGTGCCGGTTTTTGGTGTTGTTGCCCTGCTGTACACTTTTGTCAAAAGTGCCTGGGTGACCAAACAAAGCGCAGGCGGCGACCGTATGCGCGAGATCGCGAAGTATATTGCTGAAGGAGCTATGGCTTTCCTGAAAGCGGAGTATAAGATCCTTTCCTATTTCGTTGTCATTGCGGCCATCCTGTTGGGTATCATGGGTTCCAGCAATGAAAAATCCCACTGGTCTATTGCCCTGGCTTTCGTGCTGGGTGCCGTATTCAGTGCCCTGGCCGGCTTTATCGGCATGCGCATTGCGACCAAATCGAATGTACGTACGGCAGAAGCGGCAAAGACCAGCCTGAGCAAAGCGCTGAAAGTATCCTTTACCGGAGGTTCGGTAATGGGTATGGGTGTTGCGGGCCTGGCGGTTCTGGGCCTGGGCTCCCTGTTCATCATCCTTAAAATGGTATTTGCTCCCGATGCAGGCGTTGACTCTGTAGAGATGGAGCGCACCATCGAGATCCTCACCGGTTTCTCCCTGGGTGCGGAAAGCATTGCCTTGTTTGCCCGTGTGGGTGGCGGTATCTACACCAAAGCGGCCGACGTGGGCGCTGACCTGGTCGGTAAAGTAGAAGCCGGTATCCCTGAAGATGATCCACGCAACCCGGCAACCATCGCCGACAACGTGGGCGACAACGTGGGCGACGTAGCGGGTATGGGTGCCGACCTGTTCGGTTCTTATGTCGCAACGGTACTGGCTACGATGGTATTAGGACGTGAGACTACTTCTTTAGATGAATTTGGCGGCATGTCCCCCATCCTGCTGCCGATGCTGATCGCCGGCCTGGGTATTATCTTCTCTATTGTAGGCACCTGGTTCGTCCGCATTTCCGATTCAGTAGGCATCAGCACCAGCGCGGTGCAGAAAGCCCTGAACATGGGTAACTGGGGTTCTATCGTCCTGACTGCTGTAGCTTCTATCTTCCTGGTGAAATACCTGATGCCGGAAACCATGAGCCTGCGTGGTCACGACTTCACACAAAACGGTGTCATCGGCGCCATTATGGTGGGCCTGGCTGTGGGTACCCTGATGAGCATCATTACAGAATATTATACGGCTATGGGCAAGCGCCCGGTGATGAGCATCATCCGCCAGTCGTCTACCGGCCACGCCACCAACATCATCGGCGGTCTGTCCGTGGGTATGGAGTCGACCTTCCTGCCGATACTGGTACTGGCTGCGGGTATCTTCGGTTCTTATATCTGCGCCGGCCTGTATGGTGTGGCCATCGCTGCTGCAGGTATGATGGCCACGACTGCGATGCAACTGGCGATTGACGCTTTTGGCCCGATCGCAGACAATGCGGGCGGTATTGCCGAAATGAGCGAATTGCCTGCTGAGGTGCGTGAAAAAACAGACGTACTGGATGCTGTCGGCAACACGACTGCCGCTACCGGTAAAGGTTTTGCGATTGCCTCAGCGGCCCTGACTTCACTGGCCCTGTTCGCAGCCTTCGTGGGTATTGCCATGATCGACGGTATCGATATCTACCGTGCCGATGTACTCGCCGGTTTGTTTGTCGGTGGTATGATCCCCTTCATTTTCTCATCCTTAGCCATTACCGCAGTGGGACAAGCCGCTATGGCGATGGTGGAAGAAGTTCGCCGCCAGTTCCGTGAGATTCCCGGCATTATGGAAGGTACCGGCAAGCCCGAATACGAGAAATGCGTGGCGATCTCTACCGAAGCTTCGATCAGAAAAATGATGCTGCCCGGTGCTATTGCGATTATTTCTCCCCTGGTGATCGGCTTTATCTTCGGCCCTGAAGTACTGGGCGGATTCCTGGCCGGTGCTACCGTGAGCGGCGTGTTGATGGGTATGTTCCAGAACAACGCCGGCGGCGCCTGGGACAATGCAAAAAAATCGTTTGAGAAAGGCGTGGACATCAATGGCCAGGTATACTACAAAAAATCTGAGCCGCACAAGGCATCTGTAACCGGCGATACTGTAGGCGATCCCTTCAAAGACACTTCAGGCCCTTCTATGAACATCCTGATCAAACTGATGTCTATCGTAGCGCTGGTGATTGCCCCTACCCTGGCTTCCCTGCACAAAGACAGTATTGAGATGCACCGCAATGAAAAAATGCAGACCCTGATGCTGCTGGGCAGCACAGGTGAAGGAAAAACTGGTGCTGCCTGCTGCTCCGAAAAAGACGGGGCAATGGTCTGCAGCGGTGGTGAAGATTGTGCCTGCCCGCATTGCAGCAACAAAGAAGCCGTTCCTGCAGCGACTCCGGCAACAGAAACTGCTCCTGCGGCAGATTCGGTTGTTATGCAATAATCATTTAATTTTTTCGTTATACTGATCCTGCTCAATACCTTTGGGCAGGATTTTTTTCATCTGCTCACACACGCCCCGATTTATGAAAACGACGATTCAGAAAAGCCTGTTCCTGGCACTCTGTTATTATGCTCTGCTACTGGCAGGCTGTATCAAGGACCAATGCAATTGTCCGCCGGTACAAAACGGAAAATTCAATTACACGGAGCTGAATGCGGCCAACCTCTCCTTTACGATCCAGTCAGACACCGCTTTTAGCAACAAGCTCAGCACTGCGGATACTGTAGAGCAGGGCCAATACGGTTTCCG
Source organism: Chitinophagaceae bacterium (assembly GCA_016786525.1). Classification (GTDB taxonomy): domain Bacteria; phylum Bacteroidota; class Bacteroidia; order Chitinophagales; family Chitinophagaceae; genus Rurimicrobium. The sequence goes on along the minus strand of JAEUVW010000359.1, from coordinate 5,106 downwards.
CCTGCGCTTAGACTATAAGATCCTGGCTTGCGCTGCCCCGAAAAAAAGAAGCTGGATCAATTCAGCCTATGCCTGCGATTGTGTGCAGTCTCAGTTCTTTATTGTCGACTCCATTACCGGCATCTCCATACGCACCCTCACCGACCTGGACGCCAGCTACCTTGCAGGCAGCGATATCACGGATTATTTCAAAGCCCTGGAGTACAGCTATACCCCGCAAAAAATCGTGTATTACAATGCCCTGACACCGGGGCAGCTCAACGGCCCGCACGACCCTTCCATGACCGGCACCCTGCAACGCGACCTGTACCTGAAGACGGCAGTACCCGGCAAGCGGGAATTGGCCTTTGAAATAAGCATTACTTTTGCCAGTGGCAATAAAATGACGGCAAAAACCAGGCCCGTATTCCTGAAATAAAACCAGATGAAAAGAATTGTTCAGAAATCCATACTGATCGGGATCGGGTATTACCTGCTAGTACTGGTCAACGCGTGTTGCAATTGCAAAGCGATCAAACACAGTAAATACCGCTTTACCGGCATATTTACGCAAAACACACAGTACGCATTCGCTGCCGACTCTTTCACAAGCACGCTCAGCAATGCGGACACTTTCCGTAATGATACTTACGGTTTTGAATTACATTTTGCTTACCAGATGCTGGCCAGGTGCAAACCGGATGTGGCCTCATTGGTTGCCTCAGCATATGCATGCAAATGTGAGACCGATTCTTTACAGGCAGATTCACATATAAAAGAATTGACAATAAGGACGGTACACGATTTTGACAGCCAGCACCCTGCGGGATCAGACGTGACTGATCTTTTCTATTATACCTATTTTTCACGCAATCCTTACAAGCTCTACTATACAGACATAAAATCGCGCCTGATCTACATGACATCGATGGATTCCGGCAACGAAATCCTGTACATACCCTGTTATCTCAAAAGCTACCCCACAGCCGGTACCTTAATCCAATTTGAAGTGACGGCTATTTACTTCAACAAGGAAGTCCATAAAACCACCACAAAGCCCATTGTCATCCAATAGCCTGTGAACACTGCACTAAAAAAATTGCTGGACGAAAAGGCAGCCTTCTACAACCGCCCGGACTTTATCACCAAAGACCCGGTGTCTGTCCCCCATCGCTTTCAAAAACCGCAGGATATCGAGATCGCAGGCTTTTTTGCCGCCATACTGGCCTGGGGCAACCGCACTGCGATCATCAACAATACCAACAGGCTGATGGCCTGGATGGACGAGGCGCCACACCAGTTCGTATTGCAGCATGAAGAAAGTGATCTGCAAAAAATGCTGTCCTTTGCGCACCGCACTTTCAATGCCACCGACCTGCTCTATTTCATGGCCTTCCTGAAGCAGCATTACAGCAATTACAACAGCCTGGAAGATGCCTTTGTACCGGGCAAAACCTACAAAGCCCCCGATACAGAACAGGCCCTCATTCATTTCCACAACTATTTTTTTAGCCTGGAAGACTATCCCGAACGGACCAGGAAGCACATTGCCACGCCCGCACGCCAATCGGCCTGCAAACGTCTGAGTATGTACCTGCGCTGGATGGTGCGCCGGGATACCAAAGGTGTAGATTTTGGCCTCTGGCAAAAGATCAGGCCCGCGCAGCTGGTCTGCCCTCTTGATGTACATGTGGCCAATGTGGCGCAACGCCTGGGGCTGCTGCCGGACACAAAGTCGAACTGGCAAAATGCCCTACACCTTACAGAACAACTGCGGCAATACAATCCGCAGGACCCTGCCCTGTACGATTATGCACTGTTTGGCCTGGGTGCCGAGGAACGGTTCAAAAGTATCTAGTTCCTGCTGCGGCACCTGGTAGCCGGATACCGGTTCCTGGGGAATGACATTGGTAATACTACGCAATCCAAACTGGAGGTCCCTGCCCTTTCTGGACTGAATGCCGGGAAGCACGGTTTAAAGCTGGATAATCCTCTGCACCAGCCATGGACAGCTGCAGCACTCTTTCCTGTTGCGTAACACGCTGCTCTGACATTTCAAAGCAAAAAAATTGTCCATTTTTTTAGAATAAACTCTAACTATTAAACTAAAATGAACGTCTTGTATAGAAAGATGTGCAAATACTGCCGTTTGCCTTAGCAATAAAGATGGACACTATTCTGTTCCCTCGGTTTTATATGCATATGTGTATTTCATTTTCTATTGTATCACACTTAAATTCAAAAACTATGACACACTTAAACCCAATCCGGCAAGAATCGGTTTCTAGAACACTCCAGCTGACAACCCTGCTTTCTTTTTTGCTCCTGATGTTTGCCGCAGGCCGTTTACAAGCCGCCTGCGGCCTTAGCCCCTATATGACTTTCAGCGACTCCTGCACCGTTTTTAGCTTCAAGGGGGCCAATATTCCGGATACTTCCCGGGGTACCCCGTCACCTCCGGCATGCCTCACCTATTCATGGAACTTTGGAGACGGCACCACTGCAACAGGAGCTTCTGTGACACATACCTACGCAACAGAAGGGACATACACGATCTGTCTTACAATAACGGATATTTGCTCCGGCTGTTCTGTGACCACCTGTGAAACGGTCACTACCCTATGTCCGCCCCCTTGCAGTCATATGCCCGGGGCCTGGCTGCAGACAGACTCCTGTTCTTCCATTTATTTTGATGGCAACAACCCTACACATCCCAGAACAGGACCTTATGAAGACCCTTGCCTGATTTATACCTGGAACTTCGGCGATGGCAGCACGGCAAAAGGCAAAAATGTACGGCACGAGTATGCCACCAAAGGCACCTACAACGTTTGCATGAATGTAAGTGATACCTGCAGGGGCTGCGACACGACTATTTGCAAAACAATTACCATAGACTGCATTAGCAATTGTGCCGGAATTCCTAAAAACTGGACCTATGACGACAAATGCGCCACTATTGAGTATACAGGAGGAGATCCCGACGCAGCTCTTGGCATGGGGTTGAAATACCGCGATTCCTGCCTGCTGTACAGCTGGAATTTTGGAGATGGCACTTCAGGTACCGGGCGCCTGGCCAGCCATACCTATACCAGCAATGGTAGCTACCGTGTTTCTCTAAGGATACAGGATACCTGCAGAGGCTGCGATACTGTTATTTCAAAAAAGATCAAAGTATCCTGCCAAAATCTCTGCGGTCTACCCGATGGCTGGCGGTCTACAGATACTTGCGGCACATATACCTTTACTTCAAAAACTGCTCCTGTAGCCGGTTGCATTGTTTACACCTGGGATTTTGGCGACGGCAGCACCGGTTCTGGCAGCTCAATCCGGTATTCGTACACTAAAACGGGGAAGTACACAGTCTGCCTTAATTTGTCAGACCCCTGCACAGGTTGCGACACGACACATTGCCAGTTAATCGAAGTCCTTTGTGTCAGGAGTGGGCTGTCCCTGCAGGACCCGGGCGATAATACAGCTGAACCACAGCTTTTCCCCAATCCGGCATCTGGCTCCTTTATGCTACTGAGCCCCGGGGAAAACTCCTATAAAATCGTTGATGCCTATGGCAGGACTGTGTCATCAGGACAATTTACAAATAAAACAACCCTGTCCGGTGAGGGCCTGAGCAGCGGTCTTTACCTGGTGTACATACGCAACAAGCAGCAGTCCAGCATCTTGAAATTACTATTATCAAAATAACAAGTTCATACCTGCCATTTTCCAAGCGGCCCCGAAAAATCATTTCGGGCCGCTTGTTTGACCTGATGCCTTTTATGCCTGCCCGGAAGGTTTGTCCTTGACAAGAAAAAGAGGAATGGGATATGCAATTGCAGATTTTTTTCCCACAAATACTAACAATTATAATTTCTGCTACGTCATACCTGGCGGGGAGTATAGTACCATAGGCACAGCCCCTCCGGCACAGGCATTACCTCAATAAAAATATACAAAATGGGCATTCGTTTACACCATTCAATCACTTTTAAAACCAACAGACTATGACACATGTTACCCCATCCTGGCAGCAGCATGCCGCCAGATCGTTTTGCTATGCACTACGCTTTTTTTCCTTTTTGCTACTGATGCTTGCCGCGGGACGTTCGCAGGCAGCCTGCGGCGTTTACCCGTATATGACTTTCAGCGATTCCTGTACGTTTTTCAACTTCAAGGGCGCTTACTTTTATGATTCCAGCGCAGGGCCTGCTCCAAGTCCTTCCTGCCTGGCATATTCCTGGACATTTGGAGACGGGAGCACGGCCACAGGCGCCAATGTCTCCCATACCTACGCCAGTACAGGTTCCTACACAGTATGCCTGATCATCAAAAATACCTGCAAAGGCTGTTCGGACACAGTCTGCCAGACCATCTCCACGGTCTGCCCTACCCCGTGCGAGCATATGCCTACCGGATGGAGACAGGTGGACTCCTGCTCAACAATCGATTTTCAAGGAAAAGACCCCAGCCGCCCCCGCACAGGCCCTTATAAAGATCCGTGCCTGGTCTATAGCTGGACTTTCGGTGACGGCTATACGGCTAAAGGCAAGAATGTCAGGCATGAATATGCCGCCACCGGTACCTATACCGTTTGCATGAATGTAAAAGATACCTGCAAGGGCTGTGACACTACTATTTGCAAATCAGTCACTGTATCCTGTTTGTCCAATTGCAGCGGCATTACCAAAAACTGGACTTTTGTAGACAGCTGCCCTACTTTTTACTTTGAAGGGGGAAACCCGGATGCCTCTGCGGGTATGGATACAAGGTACCGCGACTCCTGCCTGATGTACTTCTGGAATTTTGGAGACGGCAGCAGCGGAACAGGCAGGCGAGCCACACATACCTACACCAGAAATGGTACGTATTATGCCTCCCTGAGGGTATGGGACACTTGCCGGGGCTGTGACACAACCATCGTTAAAAGAATTACTGTTTCCTGCCTGAAATCCTGTGATCTGCCGCTCGGCCGGTCGTATATAGACTCCTGCAACACCGTTCTCTTCAGGGGGATAAATGACAGCATGGCAACACCCTGTATCGTACGGGGCTGGAGTTTCGGAGACTCTACTTACAGCTATGGAGATGAGGTTGTACACACCTATGCCGACACCGGCATATATGAAGTAT
>JAEUVW010000324.1 GCA_016786525.1 Chitinophagaceae bacterium | reverse complement strand
AAAACTCCAGGCCCCCATTTACTGTTATCGCGATTGTGTCCTTATGCGCCGGTGCGGTATGCTTCAACTGCGGCTGTTCGCTGCCCCAGCCTGCCCGGGCCCCGTTTTTTTTCTTTACACCGGCAACCGCCTGCTGCAATTCTGCAATATCTATAGGTTTCAGCAAATAGTCTGCGGCCTGCATTTTTATAGCCCTGACGGCATATTCGCTGTAGGCTGTTGTGAAAATCAGCTCGAATTGCTTCTCTCCCATACGATCCAGCAAATCGAAACCGGTACCGTCCGGCATCGAAATATCGAGGAATACCAGCTGGGGTTTTACCTCACTGATCACCCTGATTCCTTCGGCTACACTGGCGGCGGATGCACACACAGTTACCCCTTCTGTATAACGCTCCACCAAAGTGGAAAGGGTCTTGCAGCTTTTTTGTTCATCATCAACAATGACGCATTTCAGCATAGCCAAACTATTTATTCATCATTCTAAAGGTATTTCAATTTCTACAATTGTACCTTCTTCAGGATTTTCTTTATCGACAAACCGAATGCTGATCTTCCTGTTCTCAATCAGGTTGTATGTTTTCACCCGGTCTTCAATCAGTTGTATGCCCCTTGAAGTATGACTTCCTGTTTTAGCGGCATTGGCCCTGCCGATACCATTGTCTTCTATACATACCCTGATACAGCCGGCCTTGCTGCACTTCCTGTCGAAGCTCAGGCGCAACAAGCCACCGGAGGGCTTCCCTGCCAATCCGTGCTTGATCGCATTTTCCACAAAAGGCTGGATCAGCAGCGAAGGGATCATCAGCTGCTCCGGCTCTATCCCTTCTGCCACTATAATTTCATATTCGAACTGGTCTTCAAAACGCAATTGTTCCAGCGACAGGTAAAGCGACAGGGATTCCAGTTCTGCCTTCAGGGAGATGTATTTGTTCTTGGAAGACTCCAGCACCAGTCTCATCAGGCGGGCAAAGCGGGAGAGATAGTTATTGGCCTCCACTTCATTATGACTGAGGATAAAGTGCTGGATCGAGTTCATGGTATTGAATATAAAATGCGGGTTCATCTGTGCCTGCAGTGCTTTTAGCTCCAGCTCCGCGATCTGCTTTTCTATTTTTGCCTGGGTCCGCTCGGAGCGGATGGCTTTGACAAAACGCATGCGGATGAGAAGAATGATCCCTAATGTGAGCAGGGCTATGATCCCGATCCGGAAAACAGGCATCTGCCAGAATGCCGGCCTGATCACGATGTCCAGATGCTCCTGGCCGTACCAGTGGATGCCGTCTGTACTGGCCTGTACTACGAATCGGTACATACCCGGAGGCACCTTGTTGTAAAAAGCCCGGTTTTGGCGGTCCGGCAGGTAGGTCCAACCGTTATTATAGTTTTTCAGGAGGTAACGGTACTTAAATGGTTTGGCCGGCGAAAAATGCAGCAAGGCAAAATCTATGGAAAAGTTGTTCTCATTATAGGGCAACACAATGGAACTGTCGCCGTAAAGGCTTTTTGTTGCTTCCTTTCCGTTGACCAGCAGGGCGGTAAGCATCACTTTGGCGCTGGTGGCCTCACAATGCGCTATTTTCTGCGGGTCAAAAAATACCAGGCCGGTCTTGGCCCCCAGGAATACCTTACCCGAAGGCGTAATTGCTGCGGCATTAAAATTAAAATCATTGCTGAGCAATCCATCGTCTTCCGAGTAGTAATGAGCGGTATCCCGGCCTGTATGGTATTGGTACAAACCGCCGATGGTACTGATCCAGGCATTTTGCATCTTATCGATCACAATAGCCGATATCACCCTGGCCCTGACCTTGCTGATTGGCTGCGCCTGCATTGATGACAGGGCCATTTTAAACACACCATTGCCGGTGGTACCGATCCAGAGATGTTGTGTATGGTCTTCTGTAATACTCCACACATTCGGAGATTCTGCTCCCGGCAGGCCGAAGCGCCGGAACGCTATAGCGGAGATACCCGCCCCGGTCTCTGCCCGCACCAGGCCTTTGTCTGTACCCAGCCATATATCGCCACGGCTGTCTTCCAGTATTTTCCATACTTTATTGTCGGGTATTGAGGCGGAATCCTTTTCCGCATGCACATAACGATGTAATTTCCTGTTTCGGCTGTCATAGATAAATAGCCCCCGGCCTGCCGTCCCTGCCCAGATATTCCCCTCCCTGTCTTCATACAATGCCCACACCAGGATCACTTCTTCCTGGTATGGCCCGGGCAGGAAAGGAACCAATTTCCCGCCTGCTACTTTTGCAATCCCGATCTCTCCACCTGCAAGTATGCTGCCGTCTTTCGTTTCAAAAATCGTATTGACGGAGTAATTGTTACAGATCGTCTTATTGCCGTTCCATTGCATGGAATAGGACTTATGGAACGCAAACTTGTCCGCCCCTGTACTGCGCAGCTGGTTTAATTTCCCGAACCTAAATCCTACCCAGGCATTGTTCTTATGGTCTATGTACACTGCCCGCACATAGTTGTGTGTCAGGTATCCGGCCTTAGCGTTGGTGGAGTATTTCTGAAACTGGTGCTTTTTCTGGTCTATTTTGTACAGCCCGGAGCTGGTACCCAACCACAAAATACCGGAGCGGTCTTCGAGGAACACATTAATGACATTGCTCTCGTTGAAGGTGATATTGTCGCTGATGGTGTAGCTTTCCTTCATTTGGTCCAGGCTATCGTATTTGCAGATGACCACGCCATCGGTATAGTAAAAACACCCATCCACAGAGGAGGCGACTTTGGCATACGCTGTGCCCCGGCTTTTCTGAGGCACGGCGATCTTCTCCCGCCGCTGCAAACCCCGGTCATCAAGCCGGTAAAAGCCGTGAGTGCCCATAGCCACCGTGGGAAATTTACTCTTATCAATATCCTGTATGCCGATGCCGCTGTACTCCGCCAGGGTATGCACGGCACCTGACTGCACATCGTATCTGTACCGTCCGCCTTCAGACAACAGCGCTAAATGACCGGGACCTGCCCCTGATATACACGCTATATGTTCCCCTGTCACCCGTCTTGTCTGAACACTATCATTCCGGATGTGTCCGAGCAGGCCATCTTCATAGCCTATCCAGACCTGCCCGCCCGGGTCCCGGTAGAAACACCTGATCTTGGCCTGTATGGGTTTAGCCTTGTACGTTATGAATTTTTGCTCCTTCCTGTCAAAACAACTGACCAGGCCTCCCCAGGTACCGATCCACAGGTTGCCCGACGCATCTTCGTAGATCGTCTCTATGGCATAGATCCAGTTATCTTCCTGCCCGGCGAAAGGCTTGTAGGTTTTAAAGCTGCTGCCATCGTAGACCGAAAGGCCGCTATACGTACCCAGCCAGAGTAAACCATAGCTATCCTGCAAGGCAGATAAAATATTGTTGTGCGGAAGCCCGTCCCTGGTGGTAAACAGGTCGTAATCGTTGGAATAGACCTGGGCGAAAACGCCGAAACCCCATAGGCATTGCAGGAAAAACAAGTATACTATACGCTTCATGAGCATCAATAAAAATAAGTATTCTAGGTTGAAATGTACAGGGCCGCCTGTTGATGGCGGCCCTGCTAAACGTCCTCTATGCACTTACTTATTGCACACGATCTTGTGACTATACACGCCATCGCCGGTATTGATGAGCAGTACGTATGAGCCGGAAGACAATGATTGGGTATTGATACTGAACTTGTTCTTGCCTGCTGTATAACGATTCTCCTCTACTCTGCC
>JAEUVW010000294.1 GCA_016786525.1 Chitinophagaceae bacterium | reverse complement strand
TACCGTACACGCCATAGGTATTACCGATACCGGTGGTGGCTGCAAAAGAGGCGTTTTTGTTATACCCTACTACTCCGATACCGCCGATAGATCCACCCATTACCCCGGCTGTATTGGACGAACCATATACCCCAAGGTCCTGGTTGCCTACGCCGAAGATGGCATTCGCATCCTGGTTGTTCACACCATTGTAGCCCACACCCTGCACACCGGTACCGTAGTTGGACGTATTGTAGCTGCCGAACACACCGGCTTTCAGGCAACCCTGTGACGTATAGGAATACCCATAGATCGCAGGAAAGGTATCGATGGCCGGCACCGGGGTAGCGGGTTGCATGACCATTAGGCGGCCGGTAGGCGTAGCCGTACCAAAACCGGAAGATCCTGTAGACACAACGATACCGCGGCCGGTAGTACCGCCGTCAAAGAAACCGGCCACACCGGCTCCTGTAGCCACACCCCAGACACCATTACCGGTACCGGTATTCACCCCTACGGTACCGCCCAGGGTGCCGGTAGATAAACCATAGACACCATTCTGCGAGCCGCTGACACCGATCACGCCGATGCCTGTCCCGGACTCTCCATAGATAGAACCCGCAGTAGCAATGCTGGTCGATGGGGTAGCACCCAGGGTAGCACGCAGTGCATTGGCCTTAGCCGGTGTGGCCGCCGTAATCTGCACCTGGTAATTTTTTGATGGCGCGGGGGTGTTGATCGCTACCGTAGTATCATTGTCCGTGATCATCGAATTGCCGCCTGTAGCCGGACCGGTAAATTTCATGACGGTATTCTTAGTACCGGAAATACTGAAGGGTACCCGTGTAGCGCTGTCTGCCAGCTTTGCCTGTTCAGACTGCCCGGCATACAGGGAATAGGGCACACTGAGCAATTGGGTAGACCCCAGGCTGGTATAGCTGCTGCCCCCTGCGGGGTCTATCTCTACCTGCATGTATTTGTTGCCGGTAACCCATTCAATACCGGCCATGGCGCCGCTGACTACAGTGCCGGAGCCGATTGCCACGGTATACAGGCCGAAGGCATTGGTAGTGGTAGCATGTGTTTCCTGGTAAACGACTGTGCCTGCAGGGCCGCCGTCCAGGATGCTGATGCGCAGCCCGATCGGTGCAGCAGCAAGCGCCGTTCCGCTGCTGTTGCGGGCCACGCCCTGGTAATTGAACAATTGAGGAGCCTGGGCCCGTGTGCCGGCAGCGGCTGATAGTACTAATGCAAGAAGGAGTAATGCTTTTTTCATAAAAACGATTTTAATGCGGTTGAATAATTAATTTATTTTTTGAATTTTATACGATTGATGGCTCAGGGTTCCGGCAGTTTTGTAGCTGACATTCAGCATATAGCTGCCATTGGCGAGGGCACTGATGTTGAGTTGCTGCATTTCGGTACCGGACTTCAATACCGTTTCCGAATGCACGATTGTCCTGCCGGTGGCATCCAGCAACAGCAGGTCCAGGCTTCCGCCCTGTTTAAAGGCAGGCTTAATGTTCAGTACAGAAGAGGCCGGAACGGGAAAGACCGACAACTCCTCCAGGCTCATCACGGTATTGCCGATGGCAGAAGGCGCCTGCACCGGTTGCAGTAAGCCCTGGGTTACGACAACACTTCCTGCAGAAGCCGTGCTGACCAGTGTCATTTCGCCCACGGACCATTCAAACGTGTTGGGGCCTATGGACTGGCTGCCCCCGCTGGCATTCAGCACGGAAGGGCTGATGCTTTGTGCCGATACATTCTGCCCGCAGGCCAGCAAACCGATGCAGGCGGTAAATAATTTGAGTTGATGCATAACATTAAATTTACAGATCATTTAATTAAACTTTTTATACGATTGCTTTTATATATTTTTCATTGATTAAGCAAAGGTATCGTAGCCCATTGCATGCCTGCTCAGGAAAAACACCCATTTTAAGACGGGAATATCCTGAGCTTGTGACTTGTAATTGAATATCATTACACAGAAAGAAAATAAATATATAAAAAGTACGTAGATAGCAAGCGCATAAAAAAAGAGCCACATTATTGTGGCTCTGATCATAAAAAAGTGTATATTAATTATTTGCTTACCGCTGCGGATTTTACCGAAGGCTTCGTTTTTTTCTTCCTGCCCCACCAGATCAGGAAACCGGTAACAGGCAGACTGGCCGCCAGCAGGCTGGCGAAGAAAGCCAGGATTTTACCGGGCAGGCCCCATATCGCTCCGACATGAATGTCATAGTTCATACGCGCGATCTTATCTGCCACCCTGGTATCTTTCAGCCTGCCGTACAGATGGGTCACCGGTATTTCTTCCAGGGTATGGCGGTCGAAATAACGGTAATCGGTCTGCCAGTATGTAGCAGCATCGGGATTGGCGGCACCTTCAATAGCGCTGGTATCATTATCCGCAAAGTGTACTTCCAGTGTTTCGGCAGAAGGGTACAGGGAAGCCATCTTTTCCAGGACACGATCTTCAGCCGGTACGGCAGAAAGGCTTTTCCCGCCCGGCCTGGAAACGGGCTCATAAAACGCTATAGCCTGATCGCCGCCGGAGGCAAACCAATAGATGGATTTGGATACCCATTCGAAGCCCCAGACCAGTCCGGTGATCGCAATAAAGATGGCCACCCAGCTCATATAAAAACCCAGCACATTGTGCATATCGTAGTTGACCCGGCGCCATTTGGCATTCCACTTTACAGAAAAACGCTGTTTGCGGGCCGCTTTATTCTTCGGCCACCAGAGCACCATGCCCGTGATCATCATCACAACGAAGATCAGGGTGGCAGAGGCTACGATCGGTCTGCCGATATCGTGCGGCAGCCATAAGTAGAAATGGCCGTTGACGATGATGCGGAAAAAATCATCGTCCATATTGTTCACCTTCAATACGGCGCCGGTATAGGGATCCAGGTAGACCAGGTAATAATATTCGGGCTCGTCGTGGTAAAAGGTCACCACCGCTGCCTTGTCTTTCCGGCCGTAGGTAATGCTGTGGGCATGCTTACCCGGCAACTGGGCCGCGGCAATGGCGTGCATACGGGAAGGCGCCATAAAGCTCTGTTCGCGGGGTGTTACAAACTGGTAGGGCTTGGAGACCAGCTCAATCTCCCGCTGGAAGGCCAGGATACAGCCGGTGATGCCCAGGAATAATACCAGCAGCCCGGACGCGAGCCCGAGCCAGAGGTGTATTGTTCCTATTGCTTTTTTGATAGTCATTAAAATCTGTAGGCTACGGAAAGTCTGAGGTTACGCGGAGGATCTGCCTGCCAGTTGTAGGCCTTCAGCCAGGAATAGTAAGAGCCGCTGTACAGGTACTCGTTCAGCACGTTGAATACATTGGCGTTGATACTCATTTTCTGTCCTTCCCAGCTCAGGCCTGCATCTACTTTAAAGTAATCTTTCAGGGTCTGGCCTCCTGCCGGGGAAGGATCCCAGTACGTAGCGCGGTCGCCCAGGAAGGTCGCACCGCCGGAGATACCGAAACCTTTCAGTACACCGGACTGGATACGATAGGTCAGCCAGGCATTTGCCGTGTGCTTCGCAAAGCCCGGCACCAGGTCACCTTCTTTCAGCGTGGTAATGCCCGGCGCCAGTTTCAGGATCGTGGAGTTGGTGTAGGCATAGTTTACCACGATGTTCAGGCCGCGTACAATAGTACCGCGCAGGTCGAACTCGACGCCCTGCACGAGTTTCTGACCCATTTCGATGCTCAGGCCGGAAGTAGGCGCCTGGCCAGGGTCTGCGATCAGTTCGTTGTTCTTAATGATGCGGTAAGCGGTGAGCCCTGTGCTCCAGCGGCCATTCATCCATTGCCTTTTCACACCGATCTCCATATTGTCGCCGGTGACCGGTTTTACTTTATCGCCGCTGGTAAGGATACCGCTCTGGGGTACGAAAGCCTGGTCGTACAAAGCATACACCGCTGTCTGTTTGTCGAAAGAGAAGCTCAGCCCGGTACGGGGAGTAAAGCGCTGTGCTTTATCTGCGGGTCCGGCATAAGCCTGTTTCAGGTCAGTAAAACGTCCGGCCAGGGTCAGGCGCAGTTTGTTGTCGAAAAAGCCCAGTTCGTCCTGTACGTACAGGCTCGTAGAGGTCAGGTTCTGGTAACCATAGCCGGCCTGCGCTCTTTGCTCCAGGGGCTTTGAACGGTCGAATACAGGGTAGCCGTTGGATACGGTGTTCACATCTTCCGTAGGATCGTTCAGGTCAAAATAGTTGCTGGTATCGTCCAGGTCATGAGACTGGCTCCAGTCAGCGATGTATTCTTTATTGGCCATGTCCAGTCCCGCCAGAATCTTGTGGCTCACGGCGCCGGTATGTACCTGCCCGTTCAGGAATACCTGGCCCATGCTCATGCGGCTGCGGGCATCCCAGATGCCGACATTGCGGATGACGGTGCCGTCCGGGTTCACCACGCTGGGCCATGCCGAAGAACCGACCTGGTTGTAAAGAAAGCGGGCGGCCTGTGCCGTTACTTTCCAATTGTCGTTGATGTTGTGCTGCAGGTTCAGGTAGAAGCTATGATCGTTGATGTTCACTCCGGGCAGACCCGCAGGCAGCATTGTGAAATCAACAGGCTTGGTCGCAAAGCCTTTCGGGTCGAAAATATAATACGAGCCGACGTTGCTCATATTGGCGCGCTGGTAATTGTATTCAAAAGTCAGTTTGGTACTTTTGTCCAGCTGGTAAGAGATCACCGGTGCGATGGCATAACGGTTGTTGTACTCGTTGGGACGGAAGGATTTTTTATTCTGTGCCGCCATATTGATACGGTACAGCAGGCGCCCGTCTTTGCTCAGCTTGCCATCCAGGTCAAGGGCGGCGCGGTACAGGTCAAAGCTACCCACAGTAAGCGTGGCCTCACCCTTGGTCTGACCTGTGGGCTTTTTGGTCACTACGTTGTACAAACCACTGGGGTCCCCACTGGAGATCATAAAGCCGGCCGGTCCTTTCACAAATTCGATGTTCTCTACAAAACTCATATCCTCAGTCAGGGGTCCCCAGTAGGAGTTCACTACATTAAACCCATTGCGCAGGGCCTGTATCTGCGATCCGCGTGCGGTAATGTTGGTATACATATCGCCCCAGTGTTCCATGCGCACCAGGCCGCTTACGTTGCGGATCAGGCCGTCGCTCATGCTGATGACCTGCTGGTCTTTCAGCATGGATTTAGTCACCACCTGTATGTTCTGCGGAGTTTCGAGGATAGGGGTATTGAGGCGAAGAGAGGTGGATACTTCCTTTTCTGTATAGCCGCCGTTCTGGCCGCTGATCACTACTTCGTTCAGGTCTTTTGAATCCTTCTGCTGCACCGTTCCGCCGCTTTGTGCATTTGCTGCGTGGCAGGCGGCTACAGCGAGACTAAAGAATAAAGCTTTTTTCATATTTTTCTGTTTAGCGGCCGCAAAACTAGCCGGGCACACCGAAAAGGATTTTCAAAATCGGGAAAGTATTTGCCCTAAAGGGTTTGCAGGCTTGCCCTACGGCAATAAATGACAAAGCACTGACAAAAACCTGCAGCGGTCAGGATATACCTGTCAGCGAACCGGGCCCAGGCCTCCGTATTACCCGGACCGTCCAGACGCTTTTCATCAAGGCCCCATTTGTTTTACTAATGTTATAGCAGCCTGCAACACCCGTCATCGCGGGCGGCAAGCTCTATCTTTGCAACGCAAAAATTCCCCTTCTATGCGCAAACCGTACAAAGTCAGCGTTGAACTGATCAAATTGATCCTTATCTCTGTTTTTATCGGTTTGCTCTGCGGCGTATTAGGGTATACTTTAAAGAAATCGACGGAACATACCGAGGCCATACTGGCTTCCTGGGCGGCCCTGCATCCTGTACTTTACTTCCTCTTGCCCTTATCAGGCTTTTCCCTGATCTACCTGCTCCGGCAATCGTTGTTCAAGAAAAAGGAAAACAAAGGCATTAAAGAGATTTACGACAGCCTGCAGCATAAAAAAGCAAAACTGCCCTTCTACAAGATTCCCTCCCATTACATCAACGGTTTCCTGACGGTCATTACAGGAGGCGCTACCGGTATTGAAGTATCGGCCGTTGTCGCCACCGCTACTATAGGCTCTATCAGTCACCAGCAGGCGAAGATACACCTTGCTTTCCGCAAGGAACTGATCTGCGCCGCCACGGCATCGGGCGTTACGATCTTATTTGGCAACCCTTTAGCCGGGCTATTGTTTGCCTATGAGGTCATTGCCAAAAAAATGGGCCGCTTCTACCTGCTCAGCGCTTTGCTGGCAACCGGTACCACCTGGGGCTTTGAACAACTGGTCCGCGATGAGCCGCTTTTCCGGATTAAAATAAACGACTGGCATCTGCATGCGCTACCCTATTTTATCCTTACCGCCATCCTTGCTGGACTGCACTCAGTCTACCTCACGCGTTGTGTGTTGTTTTTCAAGAACAGAATCGCGACCCTGGGCGCATACTGGCCCAGGGTATTGATCGGTGTGCTGCTGCTGGGCGGCAGCCTGTTGTTGTTTCCGCAGCTGTACGGCGACGGGTATCATGGCATGAAAGCATTGTTTGTCTTGTCCCCCGAGCAATTATCCTTGCAATACCCTATTGTGATGCTAGCCGGCATTTTCCTGCTGAAGCCGGTCGTGACTGCAGCCACCCTTTCCGCGGGCGGGGACGGTGGAGTATTTGCGCCCAGCCTGTTTGCCGGTGCTTTCCTGGGCCTGGCGCTTGCCTTGTTGCTGAACCGTTATTTTCACGCCGGTGTGGTGCCGGTCAATTTTATGGTAATCGGCATGGCGGCTGTACTCAGCGGTTGCCTGCATGCACCGTATACCGCGGCTTTCCTGGCCCTGGGCCTTACGGATAATTATATACTGCTCGTACCTGTACTGATCGTCTCTTTTATTGCCTGGCTCACGGCCCGGCAGGTCTTCCCTTACACCGTATACAGCTATAAGAAGGCTATACCTTATGCCGCACAGTAGTACACAGTTGTGTAAGTATTTCCCGGAATGATATAAAAACAGGTAGTGTTGTGCTGATGACCTTTGCGTCATGGATAAAGGCCTATGCAAACGGATCAGGGACAACAGCTTATCACTGGCGTTCCTGTTGCTGTTCCTCGCATCGATAGCAGGACAGGCTTTACTGGGCTGGAAAGAACACAATAAGGAAAGGATTGAAGATCATGCCGCGCCCCTTTCGCTGAAGACCTATCTTTCCTCTGGTCATTTCATTGAATCGACCTTTGAAAACTGGGAAAGCGAATTTCTGCAAATGGCCTTGTTTGTGATCCTCACCATCTTTTTGACGCAAAAAGGCTCTTCCGAATCCAAAGACCCGAACAAAGAGGAAGCTGTAGACAGGGCGCCGGACCCCAAACGGAAAGACGCCCCCTGGCCGGTGCAACGCGGAGGCCTGGCCCTTCGCCTGTACCAGCATTCACTCACCATCAGCCTGGTCTTTTTATTCCTGCTGTCTTTCGCCGCCCATTTCTATGGCAGCCTGAAAGAGGAACAGGAGCAGCAACGCCGTTCGGGGCAAGCCCTGAGCACAGCCGCTGAATATCTTACAGAGACACGCTTCTGGTTCGAATCCTTTCAAAACTGGCAAAGTGAATTCCTATCTGTATTCGTATTGGTGGTCTTTTCGATCTACCTGCGGCAAAAGGGCTCACCGCAATCGAAACCTGTAGATGCGCCCCACAGTGAGACCGGGGAATAAAGCAAGCCACTATGATGCCTACAACACCTGAACACGAATTCTACTGCGGCACCAGCAATATTGTATTGCCGGTACCCAGCAAGGCTTTCTTTCCTGAAGCCTACCAGGACAAGAGCCGCCTGCACTACTATGCCTCCCTGTTCAACAGCCTGGAGGTCAACAGTTCCTTTTACAAAATACCGATGGCCCGCACGGTCGCAAAATGGGCGGATGATGTACCCGGGCATTTCCGCTTTACGTTCAAGCTCTGGCAAGGCATCACGCATGCCAGGGAGCTGGCTTATGCCAAGGAAGACATCGACCGTTTCCTGCAGGCAGTCAATACAGCCGGGGAAAAGAAAGGGTGCATCCTGGTGCAGTTCCCGGCCAGCATAAAATATTCGCGGCTGGCTACGGTGCGCCGCCTGCTCGGATACCTTGCCGGGGAAGCGCTTCCACGGGGTTGGCGCATCGCGGTGGAGTTCCGGGACAGATCCTGGTACAATGACGAGGTATTCGGATGGATGGAAGACACCCGGCTGGGCCTGGTACAACATGATATGCCGGCTTCGGCCATCAGCTTCCCGGACCTGGTATCTGATTTCGTATTCTTACGGTTTCATGGACCCCAGGGCGATTACAAAGGAAGCTACGATGAGGGCTTGCTTGGGGAGTATGCCCGCCTGGTGCACGATTGGCTCCGGGCGGAGCAAACAGTATTTGCCTATTTCAACAACACCATTGGCGAAGCGGTACACAATGCCCTTGCCCTGAAAAGTTTGTTCGCAGCACAATAGCCGCTTTACTTTTTACTCACGTAAGGATTTCCGCGGATATAGAAGCGGTAGGGCAGCAGGGCATCATCACCGGCGTAGTCTACCCCTATCCTTGTCGTCGTGACGATATCCGCTGCACTTACACTGATTCCGGTATTTTCTATCCAGACCTGCCCTTCCTGCAGGCTGACACCATTCTGCGCTTTTCCTATGCCCAGCGCTTGGGTCACCAGGCCGGGTCCGGCACTCAGCCTGGGGCCCGGCCGCTCCATTTTCCTTCTCCGCAGCATCACCTCAATACCCTCCACCGGTTCCACCGCCCTGATCAATACACCGGTAGGGTCGCCTTCCCTGCCGCTGATCACATTCAACAGGTAGTGTATACCATAGCACAGGTACACATAAGCCACACCACCGCTGCGGTACATGGTTTCGGTTCTTGCGGTACGCCTGCCTCCATAGGAATGGCTGGCTCTGTCTGCAATGCCGCTATAAGCTTCTGTTTCCACGATGATGGCTGCAGTGTATTCCTCCCCGATCAGCGTGCATAGCTTTTTACCGAGGAGCGCCTGCGCCACTCCGGTCACGTCCTGCCGGCGGTAAAAATGATCTGGAAGTTTATTCATTACAAACGCTGGTCTACTGTACGACACTGATTTTAAGGTTCCGGAGCAGCAGCTCCTTTTGCCTGAACTTTTTCGTTACTGCCGACTTGTATTGTTCCCAGAACCGGATATCCATCGTATCCGCCATCACTTCAAAAATAAGCATCTTGTCGCTTACGATGCTGCTTTGTTCATTTTCCCACAGACCGGATGCGGGGGCATAGGAATACACCGTCACGCCGCCAAATTTATCCAGCAGCTGTTTTTGTACTGTCGTGAAGTACGTTTGCGGAAATGGTTTGCCCTGTGCATCCTGCAAGGGGAGGAACAGTTGTATCAGTTGCGCAGGAGGTGTTTTTTCCTTTTGGGCGGCCCGTACCATTTGCAGGGCCTTTGACGCATTCAGGCATTGCAGCGGGGTAAAACGCTTCCCTGCCAGGCCGTTGTACTGCATAAAGAATTGCTCTACTTCAGCGACAGTTTCCGCCGGCAAATCACTGAGCTCCCTGATTTGCCCGTACAGTTTAGATACTACAGGAACAGCGATGAAACGGTCATTGCGGATGGCCTGTTTGCTTTTTTCTTTCTGGCGGGCTTTGATACAGCCGATGATACGGCAGTTCACTACACAGCCGGTATAGACAGGCACTTCAGAGAGCAGCAGTACATCCAGCGGGTCGCCGTCTTCACCCAGGGTGCCGGGAATAAACCCGAAATCAAAAGGAAAGACCATACCTGCCGGCATTACCTTGTTCAGTTCAAAGCTGCCCGACACCGGATCGAAATCATATTTGGCCCTACTGCCACCGGGTGTTTCTATCGTCACCTTTACCGTTTCATTTCCTGCCATATTCCTGTGTCGTTTTGCTGGTGTTTGCTGATCACGCTGATCTCACCGTTGCGTTCCATATACACTACCGATACGGCATCCAGCTCCTCCGAATGGGTGGCACTCCTGACCCCTTGCCTTATATCCTCTTCACACACCAGGGCCCTGGCCATATTATCTTTCAGGAAAGCGCCTTCCCGGTACAGGCAGATCTTATCCCCTTTCAATGCAACCGAGGCGGCGGGGCTGTGCACGGCAATCCAGGCCAGCACCCGGTGCAGCAATACCAGGATCGTACCGGCTGCTACAACAGGTATAAAGGGCGAGGCTCCTACAATAGGCCTGCTCAGCAAAGCACCGATCAGGACTGCAATAATGTTGTCGATAGGCGTACGCATTCCAAAGGAACGCCGCCCGGAAATACGCATCAGCACCAGCGCAATAACGAAGATGGCTACTGCCCGCAGGCACATCTGCTGCCACTCCAGCTCTTTGCCGGTACCGAATAAATCATCTATTACCTTCCTCATGGCTTGTTCGTTCTTCTTTTTTTGTGGGGACCGTTTGACCGCGGTATTTCAACCACAGGGCAGTGACGCAAAGATTGACCAGTATGGAAAAGGAGTTAGATGCAATGATGATCGCATCCTGCTTCAAAATTCCATACCAGACCCAGAAAGCATTCCCCAGAAACAGCACAGCCAGCATCAGCACGGAAACCTGGCATTCTTTGTCCCGGTATATCTTGAAGAGCTGGGGCAAAAGAGATACGCCTGTACAGATACTGGCCACAATACCGATCAGTGTTACCTGGTTCAACATCACATTTATTAATGTTCCGTACCTGCTATACAGGCTCGAACTGTTCCTTCCTTACCTCCGGCTTGATCGCCGGGTTTTGCATCATCCGCTTGTCCAATAAAAAGCGGCAATGCGAAATCAGAATATCCACTTTGAGATTTCCTACAAACACCGGGCAATTGTCCCTGGTATCGGCAATATTGGTCTGCCTGATCCCCTTTCCATCTATGACCACAACCATACCTGAGCCCCGGCATTCGGCCTCTGTACCCTTCCTGATGATCAGGGCGGCATCTTCTCCCAGGCCGACGCCCAGCTTATCGGGATTGACGGTAATGGCGTGCGCCAGGCGGGCAAAACGTCCGCGCCGGACAAAGTGGGTGTCTATAATACAGTGCTCCAGCAGGCCAAAACCACCCGATGTCCTGAGATCATTCTTCAGCATGGCTTCATCTGTAGAGGTTTCTGCCATCATCACAGAAGACATCACCATTGCTCCTGCACTGGTGCCTGCAACAATAAAATCCGCTTCTTTGTAATACCGGGTCTTTACCAGCTCCGCTATTGCGGTACCGCCCAGTATGGTAGCGATCTGGAACTGGTCTCCCCCACTGAAAAAGATCGCGCAGGCCTCCTGCAAACGATGGAGGTATTCCTGCTCCTGCGCTTCAAGCCTACTCCCGATATTGATAAAGCCTACATTGCTGTAGCCTATTCGGATGAAGGCTGCTTTATAGTTTTTCTTGGCCTTTGGAGACAGATCGGAGCCAATCGTGACCAGCTCTATCTTGGCTTTCTTTTCCCTGGGCAATAATTCATTCAGTATTTCATAACGCTTAAACTCTGCATCCTTGGCGGCAATTTTAGGAATATAATCGTCGCCGCGGTCTTCCGCTCCTCCGATAATCAGTAAGGTTCCTTTTGGCTTCATATAGTTTTCATTTCAGGTAATTCATCAGGCGGGCACTTTGCGGTCGTCTTCCCTGTCCCAGAAGCGGTGCTGCTTTAAGGCAGCGATAAACGCCGTACTCAACTGCGATGCATCATCAGAAAGGAGGACACCCCCGGATGCTTTCGGGCTCTTTTGGTCGGAGAAGTAAGTTGCTTTGATCAGTTGCTGCGCGCCGTTATCTGCCGCGATGGGTTTGCAATGCCGGTAGGCTTCATTCAGAAAATGCACGGCATCCGGCTCTGCCGCCAGGCTGGCCACGCTATTGCTGCCCGCCGGCACATATACCCCATCGTAAAAGACAGATGCTGCAGTAAGCAGGCTCTGGTGTACGCTGATCTTTTTTCCCTGCTCTGACTGTATCGAACCCAGCCTTGGGGCGATAAGCTCTATGAGCGCGCCCTCTGCCTCCAGGGATTTCCGGATAGCACCCAGGCTTGCGCCGTCTACACCATCTGCCGCCAGTATGGCCACCTTGCGCGTCCGGATGGTATCCTTTACCGTTCCGGCCATGCTCAATGCCGGAGACTTAGATACAGCCGACTCCTTTGCTACCGGCTGGTACTGAGCCGGGTCAGCATCTGCCGGTATGCTTTGGTTCAGGGGCGGTGTTATTTTCGCAGGCACTTTCAGCCCCAGGGCAAATGCCACATCCGAGGCCAGCGTCTCATCCACCTGCTTCAGGGTATACAGCATACGCTCCCGTACATGTATGGCCTGCACCTTGCCCAGCTCGAAGCTCAGCGCATTCACAATATGGTTTTGCTCCGGTACGGACTGGCTGCGGTAAAACAGGCGTGCCTGGCTGAAATGATCAAAAAAACTGGCACTGCGTCCGCGTACTTTGTGCGCTTCCACACGTTCGGGATAAGACGTAAAACCGCCATCCGTCTGCCCGGCCTGGAAAGGGCAGCCTCCACCCAAAGAATTGGGGCTGTAGCTCACTTTTCCTTTATTGATGGTCTGCCGCATATGGCCGTCCCGCTGGTTGTTGTGCACCGGCACCACAGGTCTGTTGATCGGTATCTCATGAAAGTTGGGGCCTCCCAGTCGGATCAGCTGGGTATCCGTATAGGAGAACAGGCGCCCCTGCATCAGGGGATCGTTGGTAAAGTCGATACCGGGTACAATGTTGCCTACATGAAAAGCCACTTGCTCTGTCTCTGCAAAGAAGTTATCCGGATTGCGGTTCAGGGTCAGCCTGCCGATACGCTGCACCGGCACTAATTCTTCCGGAACGATCTTCGTAGGGTCCAGCAGGTCAAAGTCATACTTGTGCTCATCTGCTTCGGGGATGACCTGTATCCCTAATTCCCATTCCGGGAAATTACCGCTTTCGATTGCATCCCACAGGTCGCGGCGATGAAAGTCAGGATCTTTACCGGAAATTTTCTGCGCTTCGTCCCAGCATACAGCATGCACGCCCAGCAAAGGTTTCCAGTGAAACTTTACAAAATGCGCCTCACCTGCTTCGTTGATGAGCCGGAAAGTATGCACGCCAAAGCCTTCCATCATACGGTAGCTCCGCGGCAGGGCCCGGTCGCTCATCAGCCACATGACCATATGGGTGCTCTCCGGCATCAGAGAGATAAAATCCCAGAATGTATCGTGGGCCGAAGCCGCCTGTGGGATTTCATTATCCGGTTCAGGCTTTACGGCATGGACCAGGTCAGGAAACTTCATCGCATCCTGAATGAAAAAAACAGGCATATTGTTTCCGACAAGATCGAAGTTGCCTTCCTGCGTGTAAAACTTCACGGCGAAACCACGAACGTCCCTGGCCAGGTCTGTAGACCCGCGGGAACCTGCTACGGTAGAAAAGCGCACAAAAACAGGTGTCTCCGCAGCAGTGTCGTTCAAAAACGCAGCTTTGCTCAGCGCTGATTGCGACTCATACAGGCGAAACACACCATGTGCGGCCGATCCGCGGGCATGCACAATACGCTCCGGTATGCGCTCATGATCGAAGTGCGTCATCTTCTCCCGGAAGATAAAATCCTCCAGCAGCGAAGGTCCGCGATCGCCGGCCTTCAGGGTATCCTGGTCATTGTTGATCTTCACCCCCTGATCGGTGGTCATCATCTCGTTGCCGGCAAGAGCCGTATGGACCTTAAGGCTCCTGGTCTTTGCATTTTCCGTATCGGGTCCTTTATCCGGCACCGCATTTCCTGTAGGTTTTTTTGTGCTCATATACCTGATTATGTATGGGTGTAAAACTGGTGGTCCGTAAATGATCTATGCCGCCTCTTCCGACGCTTCGTAATTAATATCGTTCTCCGCAATACCGCTCAGCGTTTCATCACAGCGCTTCTCCTCCTCCAGGGTTTGCCCGAGGATTTTCGCCACCTCGCCCAGCTTCAACGTTTTGGCCAGTTGCGCCAGGCCTCCATAAGTGGCGATTTCATAATGTTCTACTTTCTGCGCCGCCAGGATCAGGCCGACGTCACGTGTTGCGGTACCGTCTTCCGTATCTTCTATGATGCTTTTGCTTTCTTCCACCAGGCCCTCCATAGCGTCGCATTTCTTTGCCTGTGCTTTCTTACCCAACAGGCCGAACACTTCTTCCAGGCGCTCAACATGTCCTTTTGTCTCTTCCAGGTGCTTTCCGAAGGCATCGGCCAACTCTGCCGCGCTGGCTGCTTTCTGCATTTTCGGCAAAGCCTTTACCAGGTGCTTTTCGGCCCAATAGATATCTTTGAGCTCGTCGGTGAACAATTCCATCAACGCAGAGTCCCGGGTATCCTGTCCACTCCTGACGGTACTCTTTTTTACAGATGGGGTTTGGCTTGCCTGGGGTGCCTTTGCCTTACCTGTGCTTTTTACTGTTGCAGCTTTGCTGCCTGCTTTTTTTACCGTTGCCATTACAGATTAGATTTAGTGTTGAACATTTATACTCCTGCAAAGGAAGGATCAAGGCGAAGGCGGTTTATTACAGCGTTGACTTGCTGCGCTTACATAATTTCAAGCCGCAGCGAGGAAAGCCCTCCTGCGTAATGCTGTAAATCGCCAGGGACAATCATAGAAGCATCTGCCTTCTGTACAGCTGCAATTTTGTACAGCGCTCACTGCGCCATCGTTCATTTTTAAAATGTATACAAATTATGAAAGCAGCAGTCATCCACGGACCCCGCAATATCTCCTACGATACGGTAGACGATCCGAAACTAAAAGACAGCAGGGATGTGATCCTGAAAGTAACCGCTACCGCTATATGCGGATCGGATCTTCATATCTACAGCGGCGGTATACCACAGCCACGCCCTATGGTATTGGGACATGAATTTATGGGCGTGGTGGAAGAAGCAGGCAAAGACGTAAAGAACCTGAAGCACGGCGACCGTGTGGTGGTGCCTTTCCCGATAGCCTGCGGGCATTGCTTCTT
>JAEUVW010000234.1 GCA_016786525.1 Chitinophagaceae bacterium | reverse complement strand
CTGCATATGCCCAAATTCAACTCCATCTCCATCTCCGGCTACCATATGCAGGAAGCCGGTGCTACCGCCGATATCGAGCTGGCCTATACCCTGGCCGACGGTGTGGAGTATATCCGTGCGGGACTGAAAGCCGGGCTGAAGATCGACGACTTCGCGCCACGCCTGTCCTTCTTCTGGGCCATCGGCATGAACCACTTTATGGAGATCGCCAAGATGCGCGCCGGGCGGATGCTCTGGGCCAAACTCGTGCAGCAGTTCAACCCACTGAAAGAAAAAAGCATGGCCCTGCGCACGCACTGCCAGACCAGTGGCTGGAGCCTTACTGAGCAGGACCCCTTCAACAATGTTACCCGTACCGCAGCCGAAGCCCTGGCTGCCGCTATGGGCCATACGCAAAGTCTGCACACCAACGCGCTGGACGAAGCCATTGCCCTGCCTACCGACTTCAGCGCCCGCATTGCCCGCAATACCCAGATCATCCTGCAGCAGGAAACCGATATCTGCCGCACTGTAGACCCCTGGGGCGGTTCGCACTATGTAGAGTACCTCACCGAACAACTGGCGCAAAAAGCCTGGGCGCTGATCGAAGAGGTGGAAGCCCTGGGCGGTATGGCCAAAGCCATCGAGACGGGTGTGCCGAAAATGCGCATCGAAGAGGCCGCAGCCCGCAAGCAGGCCCGCATCGATGGTGGTAAAGACATCATCGTCGGCGTGAACAACTATACCACTACAGAACCCTCCAATATCGAGATCCTCGATGTAGACAATGCCAAAGTGCGGCTGCAGCAGCTCGAGCGCCTGGCGCAGCTGAAAGCCGGCCGCGATGCGGAAAAGGTGCAAGCTGCTTTACAGGCCCTGACCGACGCGGCACGCAGCGGTACCGGCAACCTGCTGGCACTGGCGATAGAGGCCGCCCGCCTGCGCGCCAGCCTGGGCGAGATTTCCCTGGCGCTGGAGCAGGTATTCGGGCGCTACCAGGCCCGTATCCGCTCGGTAGCCGGGGTGTATTCAAAAGAAATTGCTATGGACAAAGACTTCCAGGAGGCCCGCAGGCTGGCCGACGAATTTGCGGAGCTGGACGGGCGCCGTCCCCGCGTGATGATTGCCAAAATGGGCCAGGACGGGCACGACCGTGGTGCGAAAGTGATTGCGACCAGCTTTGCCGACCTGGGTTTCGATGTAGACATCGGCCCCCTGTTCCAGACGCCCGCAGAAGCCGCGAAGCAAGCGGTGGAGAACGACGTGCACATCCTGGGCATCTCCAGCCTGGCTGCAGGGCACAAGACCCTGATCCCGCAGGTGATTGCCGAACTGAAACAGTACGGCCGGGAAGACATTATGATCGTCGCCGGTGGCGTGATCCCGCAGCAGGACTACCCCTACCTGTACGATGCCGGTGTGTCTTTTGTTTTTGGTCCGGGTACTATTATTGCGAAAAGTGCGATCGAAATCTTGAAGAAGCTGATGAAGGACCGATAAGGATTGCTTCACTATTGTTTTATCAAAACGCTCTGGGATATGTATTCCAGGGCGTTTTTGGTTTGATAAAGTTTTCGCTCTTATTGGAGTGAAGCACGGATATAAGCAGAGCCCACCAGCCAGTAACTTTGTTGGTAGCAGCACTAAATGCTACGCCTCATACCAATCAAAGGCGAAAAGGAAAATATATACTGTAGCAACATCCGGAGTGCTACGTACGGATTCTTCACTCCGCTCTGCTCCGTTCAGAATGACATCCGTTTGCTGAATTGAAATACGCTCCCACACGCTTGTCATTCCGACGAAGGAGGAATCTTATAATACGTAATAGTTTCGTAGCTGTAGGTTTTGCCCCTGTTGGTATGCATCAGGGCTATATGCAAAGCCCACCAACAGGTGGTTATTGGTAGCTGCACTAAAAGCTGTGCCTCATACCAACAAAGACGAAAAGGAAAAATATATACTGTAGCAACATCCGGTGTGCTGTGTACAGGTTCCTGTCTGCCGCCTGCCTGTCCGGCAGGACAGGCAGATCTCACTCCGTTACGCTGCGTTCAGAAGGACATCCGTTACGCTAGTTGAATGATTCATTCAAATGCAGATCATCCCGAGACAAGAACAGGTGCGAGTGGAGCGCCTGTGGCGGCATGGCAGGCTTGCCATGCCGATAGGGAAAAGAGAAAGCAGACTGTTTCATGGTGTAGCTTTCAGGGGCATCAATGATAATGGAGCGCGAACTTAGTGAAGCTTTTGTTTGCTGCGGTGAAAATCCTATGAACGGTCGACTTATCTAACGAACGGTCTTAAAATCAAACAATAAGACACTCCGCCAAGGATGCCATACCGGGAACAGCCCCCTGCTGCCTCGTCCCGCTCTGGCAGCTCCGGCCTGCCCGCATTTTCATGCGCTGCGCTCCTATTTTCACCCGGCCTACGGTATTCTCAGGCAAGCTACAGGGGAATAAAGAAGGTACAATAGCCTACAATCAGTAAAAAGTACCATTAAATACCCAAAGAGTACAATTACAGCAGCGGAGGCCTGCCTATCTTTGCCCTGTGGAACAAAAAGTAAAAAGTACTATCCCTGTATACAACATCTACGCTTTGCAGCGGGAGGAAAGCCACCATGAAGACATCATCGTGGAGCGCTTTTCCAGCTACCTGGAGGTGCATCCCAACCTTCATGCAGCACACAGGCACTCTTTTTTCCATATAGTACTGTTTACCGAAGGCGGAGGGAAACACACCATCGACTTTGAACAGTTTCCCGTACAGGCCGGGCAGGTATATTTTATGGTCCCGGGGCAAGTACACAGCTGGGCCTTTGAAGGACAGACAGATGGCTATGTGATCAATTTTTCCGCCGGCATCTTCAATGGGTTCCTGAAAGACCTGCAGTTCCTGGAAGCCTTTACATTCTTCAGGGGTATTGCAGCAGATAGTGTGGTCCGGCTGAGTGGAGACAACCTGCGGCAGGCCATCAGCTGCTTTGAACTGATGCTGCGGGAAGTGGCGGAACCGACCGGTTTCAGCACCGAAATGATCTGTGCGCAACTGCTGAGCCTGTTCATCACCGTCAGCCGGGAGCCGCAGGCCCGGCAGCAGGCCGCCAAACCCCTGCATCATCATGTAGTGCTGCAGCATTTTCACAAACTGGTAGAGCAACATTATACGGAGCAAAAAATGCCGAAAGACTACGCCCGCCTGCTGTATATTACACCCAACCACCTGAATGCCCTGTGCCGCGACCTGACGGGGCAATCTGCCGGCGTCATCATCCGCAACCGGGTGCTGCTGGAGGCCAAAAGACTGTTGGTGAATGCGCAGCTCAGTATTGCCGAGATCGCGTACCAGCTCAATTTTAAAGACAATTCATATTTCACCCGTTTCTTCAAAAAATATACCGGGCAGACCCCGGAAGCATTTCGTAAAAGTTCTTTTCAACAATAATCAAAAAATCAGGTAATCATGTGTGCTCAAGCCACCCCATCCAGGACAAACTTATTGGTCAGCGTACTCAGCAACCGCTGTCCCCGCTGCCGCAAAGGAAAACTGTTCAGCAAATCGAACCCGTATAACCTGCGCCGGATGATGGACATGCCGGAGCGTTGCCCGGTATGCGGACAGCTGTATGAATTGGAAACCGGCTTCTACATGGGTACAGGCTATGTGAGCTATGGGCTTTCCGTAGCCTTTACCGGCTTCTTCTTTATCTTCTGGTGGCTGGTTTTCGGTATCTCCATCAGCGACAACAGTATCTTCTGGTGGCTGGGCACCAATACGGCATTACTGCTGCTGATCCAACCCCTGCTGCAACGCCTGTCCCGCTCTATATGGATCGCATTTTTTGTACCCTTCGACAAGACCTTTGTACCCGGTAGTCCTTCTGCGTAAAGAAGTGTCAGCATGTGCACGTATTGTCATCCCTTAATCCCTTAGGATCTATCACGGTACACGAAAGACAGATGCCTGCGGCATGACATTCGTTGGATTAGTTGATTTCTTCTTCCGGGAGCAGTCATCCCGCAGCGATCTATCATGCTAAAACCTATGTACACGAAAGACAGATGCTCTGCCTACCGCCTGCCAGACTACGGTATAGCAGTGCATGTCATCACACGTTTATCATCCCGTAGGGATCTATTACGTTAAAAGAGTATCGACTAAAGACAGATGCCTGCGGCATGACATTCGTTGGGTTACTTGATTTCTTCTTCCGGGAGCAGTCATCCCGTAGGGATCTATCATGCTAAAACCTATGTACACGAAAGACAGATGCCCTGCCTACCGCCTGCCAGACTAAGGTATAGCAGTGCATATCATCACACGTTGTCATCCCGCAGGGATCTATTACGTTAAAAGAGTATCGACTAAAGACAGATGCCTGCGGCATGACATTCGTTGGGTTACTTGGTTTCTTCTTCCGGGAACAGTCATCCCGCAGGGATCTATCGTGCTAAAACCATATGTACACGAAAGACAGATGCCCTGCCTACCGCCTGTCAGACTAAGGTATAGCAGTGCATATCATCACACGTTTGTCATCCCGCAGGGATCTATTACGTTAAAAGAGTATCGACTAAAAGACAGATGCCTGCGGCATGACATTCGTTGGGTTACTTGGTTTCTTCTTGGGAGCAGTCACCCCGCAGGGATCTATCATGCTAAAACCGTATGTACACGAAAGACAAATGGCCTGCGGCATGATGGCCGTTAGGTTAAAAGGAACTTTTCCGAGAAGATGTCATGCGCCTGCACGCGCACTTCCCCTTCCTGGAGTATCTGTCCCGCCCAAGCAGGGACTTTGGGGTGGGTTGGACCATGATTGTCTACCTTTACAGACACGATGCGTTGGCGGACATTTTTCGAAGGCATATTCCTGGGCAATTACTTTTATGGTATTTGCGCGGCAGCGCTTTCCGTGGAGGCTTCCCTGCAGCAGCGTTACCCGCTCAACGACTGGAGTTTCTACCTGCTGCTGGCAGCCGGCAGCATCTGGTACTACACGAAAGCGTATATCACTGACACACCCGGCAACAGCCAGAATAAACGCAGCAAGTGGTACCGGACCCACAGTGTATTTGTGCGGCAAAGCCAGCGCCTGCTGCTGGGCCTGATCGTCTTTGCCCTGGCCTGGATCTTGCTGCGCTACGGCAATGCAATAAAGAAGATCAGCAGCCTACAGCTTTTAATGACGCTCCCTTTCCCTTTACTGGGTATACTATACTATGGCGTCAGCAACGCAGGACATCGGTATAGCCTCAGGAACATCGGCTGGATGAAACCTTTCCTCATCGGCTTTATCTGGGCCGGGTTGGTAACGGTCTACCCCATCGTGTTTGCGCAGCTGAGCCGGCAGATCGACCATGGCTTCTCTCCGATCCAACTCCTGCTGTTCATTAAAAACTTTATGTTCGTCACTGTGTTGTGTATTATGTTCGACATCAAAGATTACGCTACGGACGCCAACCAGCAGTTGAAGACCTTCGTCGTCAAAACGGGCCTGCGCCACACGATCTTTTACATCCTGATCCCCTTATGCATCGCCGGACTGGGTTGCTTCCTGCTGTACGGGTTCACACACGGGTTCTCGGGTATGAAGATCTTCCTGAATACCATACCTTTCCTGCTGACTATTGCCGTTGCTTATTCGCTGCACAAAAGAAAATCCATCCTGTATTACCTGGTACTGATAGACGGCCTGATGCTGGTAAAGGCCCTGTGCGGCATCACGGCGATGCTGTGGTTTTAAAGAAACAGGCACAATAAAAACACCATACCTGCGTTATAAGACCTAAACGGATATAAATGATACAGGCAAAAACATCGAAACGCCCCACAGCGCTCAGCTATGGTATGATTGCACTGATCATTGCAGCCAGTTGCTTCCTGCTGGGGTATATTGATCATGAAACGCGCGAATTCAGCGACCTGCTGACAGCCCAGAACCTGGCAGCCCTTGCACTTTATTTCTTACCTACATTTATTGTCTGCGCCCTGTTGCACAGCTGGTTTTCGAAAAAAAGAAAAGTAAGCGACAGCATACTGCTGTCGCTGGTGATTGGCATTCCGCTCACTTTTGCCCTGATGATCGTCTTACTGCTGACACTGAGAAGCTAAACCTGTAACCTGTAAGGTTTTGAAAACCTTACAGGTTTGAACAGCATAAAAAAACCTCGTGGCGGACCACGAGGTTTTTTATTGCATCAGCACAGTATTTGCTTAGCTCTTCATGGCTTCGCTTGCTGCCATGCGCTTTTTCTTCACCCAGGCTTTGAACCTGAAACTCAGCAGGCACAGTACCGGTACAATGATCAGGGTCAGGAAGGTAGCAAAGCTCAATCCGTAGATCATCGTCCAGGCCAGCGGACCCCAGAAGGCAACACTGTCTCCGCCGAAGAAGATATGCGGGTTCAGTTCGGAGAACAGGGCACCGAAGTCGATGTTCAGACCTACCGCCAGCGGGATCAGGCCCAATATGGCTGCCGTGGCGGTCAGGATCACCGGCGTCATACGGGTACGGCCGGCTTCCAGTATCGCATCGTAAGGCTCCATACCTTCTTTCAGCATCAGGTCCATAAATTCTACAAGCAGGATACCATTCCGCACCACGATACCCGCCAGGGCCACGATACCGATACCACTCATGACAATCGAGAAATCGATCTTGAAAATACCCACGCCCAGGAATACGCCAAACACACTGAATATGATCTCAGACATGATGATCAGGGTACGGCTCAGGGAGTTGAACTGCATGATGAGGATCAGGAAGATCAGGCACATCGCGATCAGCATCGCATTGCCCAGGAAGGCGCCTGTCTCGGCCTGCTCTTCCTGCTGTCCGCCCATCTTGATCAACACTCCGGAGGGAGCTTTATACCCGTTCAGTTCCTGCTGTATAGCCGCTACCACTTCATTTTCATTGTAGCCACCGAGCACGTTAGACGACAGGGAGATAATGCGTTTCAGGTCTTTACGCTTGATACCGCCGTAGGTAGTACCATACTGGATATCGGCAAAGGAACTCACCGGTACCTGACGGATCACGCCGCCCATGCCCATATCGCGGTACACGATCGGCATATTCCGCACCGCATCCACATTCTCGCGCTGCTCCGGCGCCAGGCGCAGGGTAATGGGGTAATCGTCATTCGCATCGCGGAAGCGGGAGATCTCTTTACCGAATACTGCGGTACGCAATCCCATAGCCACCTGCCCGGTAGTGATACCCGCATTGTTCATGCGCTCACGGTCCAGGTTGAAGACGATCTCCGGTTTGCTAGCCTGGAAATCGCTGCGCAACTCCTCTACCCCGGCGATTTGTTTTTGCTCCAGGAAGCGCTTCAGTTTTTCAGAAGTGGCAATCAGTGAATCCAGGTTGTCGCCTGAGATGTCGATCACGATCGGCTTGGGTAAGGGTGGCCCGCCGCTTTCTTTATCCACGGTCACTTCCGCACCCGGCACACCCTGTACGGCTGTACGGATACGTTCCATCAGCTCGGCCGTAGAAATCCCTTTACGTTTGGAGAATTCTACATAGGCCACGGTAATCTTTCCCTTGTTCGGGAAGTCGCCGACCTCACCGCTGTTGGGGTCGATAGCGCCCACCGTTACGTTAGAGATCACTGATTTTACCGCCGGGTTTTTCTTACCCGTTTTCAGGTCTATATCCAGGGCTTTATACACACGGCTTTCCAGCCTGCTCAATACCTCGTTGGTATAGGCCTGGTCTGTACCCACAGGCATGTTCAGGTACACATAGGTGAAGTTGGGTTCTCCGCTGGGGAAGAACACTACTTTCGGTTTGCGTATACCCATCAGTACGATGGCGAAGACGAAGATACCGGCCATGATGAGCAGGGTCTTGCCGGGATGTGCCAATGCCCTTTTCAGCCATTTGGTATACCAATCCTGGAAGGCAGGCCATACCTTGTTCTGGAAACTGTGGATCCATTTTTCGAACACAAATTTTTCCAGCAGCACGAAGCCGTACAGGAATACGACAAAATTGCCGAAGCCCCAGGCCTGGAATACATAGGAAATAGCGATTACAGACAGGAAGATGATCATCACTACCTTATCTTTCTTGCTCCAGCGGCGCTTGCCGGTATCGTGACTGTCGTGCGGCTTCATAAAGTCTACCGCGAATACCGGGTTGATAATATAAGCTACGAGCAGTGAGGCCACCAGTGTAATGATGAGCGTGATGGGCAGGAAAAACATAAAGCTACCGATCACGCCTTTCCAGAAGGCCAGCGGAATGAAGGGGATCAGGGTGGTCACCGTACCGGACAATACCGGCAGGAACACTTCACCTGTAGCCAGCTTGGCCGCCTTCTTGATCGGCACCTTACCGTTGTCGAATATCCGGTGCGTGTTCTCGATCACCACGATGGCGTCATCGACCACGATACCCAGGGCCAGCAGGAAGGAGAACAGTACGATCATGTTCAGCGTAAAGCCGATACTGGGCAGTACCAGGAAGGCGATGGCGCAGGACAAGGGTACCGACATGGCCACAAACAGGGCGTTCGTCACACCCATAAAGAACATCAGGATAATGGTCACCAGGATAAAACCGATGATGATCGTATTGATCAGGTCGTGCAAGGTGGTCTTTGTAGACTCGGACTGGTCGCCGGTGATGACGATGCTCAGGTCTTTGGGCAGGGACTCTTCGTGCAGTTTCTCCATCAGTTTCTCAATCTTTTCAGAAGCATCGATGAGGTTCTGGCCTTTGGCTTTGATGACGTTCAGGGTAATTACGTTCTTACCGTCCAGGCGGGCATAGCTTTTCTGCTCTTCGAAATTGTCGCGCACATCGGCGATGTCTTTGAGGTAAATGGATTTGCCTTGCTGGTTGCGCACGATCAGGTTGCCGATCTGGTCGGCGGAACTGAATTCGTGGCGGATACTGAGGATACGTTTCTGCTGGTTCATGGCCACCTCACCGGCTGTTGCGGAGAAGTTTTCATACGATACTGTTTGTTCGATATCGTTAAACGTCATGCCTGCTGCCTGCATCTTGTACAGGTCTACATTGATCTGGATCTCACGCTCCAGGGCTCCGACCATATCCACGCGCTTGATCTCTTTCAGCTCTTCGATCTCGTCCTGCACCAGGTCTGCATATTTCTTCAGGCGGTTCAGGTCATAGTTGCCGGAGATGTTCACATACAGGATGGGCATCTCGGACAGGTCGATATCTTTCACCTCAGGTTCGTTGGGCAGGTTGGCGGGCAAGTCTGTACGGGCCTTATCTACCGCGTCTTTTACATCCTGCTTGGCTTTATCGACCAGTACGTCGGTATTGAATTCGACGATCACCACCGAATAATCCTGGAAGGAATTACTGGTTACCTTCTTAACACCGGTCAGGTTTTTTACTTCTTTCTCTATCGGTTTGGTCACCAGGTTCTCCATGTTGTCGGGAGAAGTACCGGGGTACACGGTCTGAACAATAATCTGCGGGAGCTTGATCTCCGGGAATTGTTCTTTGGGCAGGCTGATGTAGGCCATCAACCCGATCATCGTGATGATAATGGTCAGGATGTAGATGGCCGTACGGTTGTCAATCGCCCAGCTGGATGGTTTAAATTCTTTAAAAGTGTCTTTCATCTGAAGGTATATCTACGCTTGTTGAAAAATGATTTGATACAATAGCAACAGTACTTTGCTGCTTTATTTAGTCGTAATGGCTTCGCCGTCGTCGATATCGCCATACCCTTCCGTGATCACTTTATCCCCGCTCTTCAGGCCGCCGAGTACTTCTACCAGGCCATTGGAGTTCCTGCCCGTCTTCACGATCACCGATTTAGCCTTATTGCCTTCCGCAACATACAACATATCGCCATTGGCTGTTTTCTGGATGACCTGTACCGGCACTACCAGCGCATTGTGGTTTTCGTAGTTGGAGATTTTCATCTTAGCCGACATGTTCGGGTAGATCTTGCTGTTGTTGCCCAGGCGTATCTGTATGGTAAACGCACGGGAAACAGGGTCTACCTGGCGTGCTACATAAGAAATCTTCGTATTGATCGAATCGTTCAGATCGGGGAAGACCAGGGTCACTTTATCGCCTGCCTGTACCTTGCCCAGGTAGTTTTCACCCAGGTTGGCTTCTGCTTTCAGCTTATCGAAGCTCACGACCCTGATGCCGGACTGGCCGGGACTGGCCATATCGCCCGCCCGCAGCGATACGTTGTCTACCGTACCGGATATCGGTGAAATGATGCGGTACATATTACGCTGTGCCACCAGGGCTTCTTTTTGCTTTACGTTCGCATCATACTGGGCTTTTGCCTGCAGTAATTGCACTTCCGAACCGATATTCTGGTTCCACAGGTTCTTTTGTTTTTCGTACAACGATTTGTACAATGTCAGCTGTACATCTGCTGCTTTGATCTGCTGTTCAATAGCAGCGGCATCCAGCGTAGCCAGCACTTGCCCGCGGCTTACCTTCTGCCCGGATTGTACGCTTACCGAAGTAACGACGCCCGGCGCCTGCGGGGTGGCCAGTACGTTTTCGTCGCCGACTACCTGCGATTGCACTTCGATGTAGGAGGTGAAGGCTGTCGGTGTTACTTCCATCACGCTTACTGGTGTGGCTTTGGCAGGATTCTTTTTAGCCGTTTCCGCTTCCAGGGCTTTGATCTTTGCATCCAGCGAAGAGCGCTCTTTCTTAAGCTTGGCAAGCTCTGCCTCCTTGTTATTTTTCTGTTCGCCGCCGCAGGATGCGAGTAACATTGTGGCTGCGAGTATAGTAGTGATCTGTTTCATTGAACTGTGTATTTGTAGAGGGATTGTTTTTTGATTGATTTATTTTAAAAGTCCGAGTGATTTCTGCAGGTCTGCCTGCGCGTTGAATACGCTTTGCAGAGCGGAGAAATAGTTGTTCTGAGCCTGCAGGTAATCCGATTGCGCCAGCACTACATCCTGGTTGCTGCCCACACCGGCCTGGTATTTTTTCTTCGAAAGGTCCAGCACACTGTTGGCCAGGTCCATGGTGCGCTTGCGGCTTTCCACGGTCTGTATCGCATTGCTCAGCGTTACCCTTGCCGATTTGGTCTGGAAGTCGATACCCAGTTTAGCATTCTCCAGGTCGTTTTCCGCTTTTTCCACTTTCAGTTTCGCCGCCTTTACACGGTTGCGTCGCTGCAGGCCATCGAAGATGGGTACGTTCAGTTGCAGGCCTACCAGGGAGAAGCCAGGATAAGGCTTGTTGGTCAGGTCTGTGATCTTGTCGCCTGCCCTGTTGTACCCAGCACTGCCGAATGCGGCCAGTGTCGGTATCCCTTCAAAGCGGTAGCGCTTCAGATCGTATTGCTGCAGCTTCAGCGCTGTATTGGCCAGCTGGTAGCTCAGGCGGCTTTCGTAGTTCTCTTCTCTCAGCAATATGGCCGATGCCGCATCGGTATTATCGATCATATTGTCATCGGTCAATACGATTGGTGTATTCAGGTCCATGCCCATGGTGAACTTCAGCATTTTCTCGCTGACTTCGATCATGCTGTTCAGACCCATACTGTCCGACTGCAGGTTGCTTAGCTGTACCTGCATCCTGTTGACTTCGATCTTTTCGATCAGCCCATTCTCGTAAGTCACTTCCAGGTCGCGCGTGGTATTGCGCAGCAGGCCGATGCTGCTGTTCATCAGCCCCTTCTGGCGGCGGGCGATCAGCAGACCGGTGTAGGCTTTCTGCACATTGTAGCGGATGTCTTCCGCTTTCATATCGGCATTCTGCTCCGCCAGCAGCATCAGGGTATTGCGGGCCTGCAGGGCTACAAAAAGGCTGCCGTTGAACAAGAGCTGCGATGCATTGATCGCTCCCTGCGACATCTGCTTCGGGGAAAACGCAAACGGCACCCATTCAAAAGGAGCGTTCGGGTTCAGGAAAGTGCTGGGCAGGAACTGCTGCTGTACGTCGATAAAGCGGGTGTACTTACCTTCCGCACTGATCTGCGGCAGGGTCTGGCCCGTCACTTCGGCATTCTGTGCTTTTTGCAGTGCCACGTCCAGGCGGGCATTTTTAGCGGCAGCGCTGTTTTTCAGCGCATAATCGATACAGTCCTGCAGGCTGAGCTGCACGGTTTCCTGAGCACGGGAAACAAAAGGAGCTATAGATAAGAATAAAAGGGGTATGATTCGTCTCATATCTGGGTGTTGTTACTTAAGGTATTGTTCTTTGTATTTGCGGTATAGTTTTTCTCCTTTGGGGGTCATAATGCCGTACATAAAATGCTCCAGTATCTCGCTGTTCACCAGGCGCAGGTCAAAACGGTCCTGTACGATCATGTTCGGCATCATGATCATCAGCATGCTTTCTATGTGGAAACGGGCCAGTATTTCCGTATTGATATCTGCCCTGTAATTGCCTTCTTCCACCCCGGCATCCAGGTTGGCCTTTACCGAAGCCACATCGCGCTCCATATTCTTACGGAACTGCTCATAGCCTTCGGGGTAAAAACGCTGCAGCTCGAAGATGGCCAGGGGGTTTACCTCCTTGTACACATTGTCAAAGCTGGCCTTGATCTTTACAAAAGCCTCAACGGCATTTGCAGCGCCGGCCTGCAGGGTATCGCACTCATCACAAAGCATGTCTTTGTACCACTCCATAGCATCGGTGACAATCTTGGTCTTATTGTCAAAATGCTGGTACAGTGTTTTCTTGGAAATGCCCGACCGTCGTGCGATATCGTCCATCGTTACGGATTTAAACCCGTATTGCTTGAACAATGCTATTGCGCTAAAGAGTATCTTTGCGCGCACGTCGAGGGGCTTTATTTGCTCTTCTGTCATCATCGCGGCGCAAAACTATGGAAACATTTTTCAAGAAAAATGTTTCCATAGTGCAGAAAGTTTCATTTTTACAATCTTATAACAATTGGCTGAAAGCCCTGGATTGTAAGCACTTGTTTAATTTCAGGGGGATTACTTTCGTTTACCGACAAAATTGCGGCGTTCACCTTCTTAAACGCTTGTTTAACCTAATCGGCTTTGAGTACGAATGAGGGAACAAATACTTTTGAGTACTCTAACTTATACCAACCTCAATTTTCCTGGTGATGCAAACAGAAGTAAACTCCATCCTGTTGTTCAAAACGAATATACAGAGCCTGGCAGACCAGTTCCGCCTGCGCAGCTTCCTGGACAAGATCAAGTCCATACAACGCTGGACCATAGATACGGAAGATATCGACTGCGTGCTGCGGATCGTATCGACGAACCTGCAACCCGCACAGGTGATGCAGGAAATCCGCCTGATGGGCTATGAATGTTCGGAGCTGGATTGAAGTTACTTCAGCTTACCCCTAAGCGAATAGTTTTTTTGCCAGGTCTGCCACCGGTCGATCTCGCAACTAACCAATATGCTGTCATTCCGCAAAGTGATACTGATATAGTTACCCGGCAGTGGCTTCGGACCGGATTTTGAAAACCTGTTAACAGCATTTTTGTCCCGGGGAAAGGACACGCCGCGATAGGTCAGCTGCTTTATGTCAGAAAAAGTATCGATAGTCACTGTTTCCTGGTATGCTACAGGAAATGAAAGTTTATAATCGTCCTGTTTGTACACACCATCCGGCCCTACGGTATAGCCGTAATAAGCATAGGTACTGTCCAATATGTCGTAGTTGAGCTCCTTAGGGCTGGTATCCTGTACTATTTTTTCTTCTTTTTTACAGGCCATTACACAAAGACCCAGGACGAACACGATGCTTATTTTTTTCATGGATAATCCGATCGTAGGAATAAAGTTAGTTTGCAAACAGCGCACTTAAAGACGAACACCCCGTATCGTCGAGGTTTCGCTGACCATCTGGCTTTGATAGCCAGGCGTGAAAACAAAGATGGAGTCGTTCCGGAGGGTTACCCGTTTCATATCCTTTGAATAATAGGCTTTCACAGCTGTATAGCGGGTTTCTGTCGCTTCCGTCATTACTATACCTTGGTACAAAATCTCTCTTTTATCGAACAAGGTGTCAAATCGGATATCATCCGTATAGCCCAAAGGTGTAACTGTTTGCGTATTGACCTCGTCGTAACCCGGGATTCCCGGTCCTTTCGATTTGAATTCCCGGCGGTAATCGGTACGCTCCAGCATTTTATAGCGCTGCGTGGAAAAAGAATCGATAGCGGTCTTTTGCCCCGTTTCAGGCGTGGCCGCCTTTTCTTTATTGCAGGCCAGCAGGCAGGATATAGCGCTTATACCCAGGAGTAGTTTTTTCATAGGAAGACCTGTTTGTCAGGTGTCAACCAAATATAAAACAATTTCATAAAAAAGAAAATACGTTTTACGTTTTTATACCCACTATCCGGGGGGGGGGTACTGCTGACCGTATCAAAAAAGGAGCGCATGTACTGCGCTCCTTTTTCATGATCAGGCGTTTAACAACTCTTCTGCCAGGTCTTTTTCAACGACAAGGTTGTCTATGATGAATACCTGCCGCTGCGGGGTATTTTTTCCCATAAAGTATTCCAGCAATTTCTGAATCTGGGTATCCTGGCTCAGCATCACCGGTACTTTGCGCATATCTTCTCCTATGAATTTACCGAACTCTTCTGGCGATATTTCACCGAGGCCCTTGAATCGGGTAATCTCCGGCTTGTTGCCCAGCTCGTGTATCGCACGCTGGCGTTCTTCGTCGCTGTAGCAGTAAATGGTCTTTTGCTTATTCCGCACCCGGAACAATGGAGTCTCCAGGATGTACACATGCCCGTTGCGCACCAGGTCGGGGAAAAACTGCAGGAAGAAAGTCATGATGAGCAGGCGGATGTGCATCCCATCCACATCGGCATCGGTAGCGATCACGATGTTGTTGTAGCGCAGGCCATCCAGGCCTTCTTCTATATTCAGCGCATGCTGCAGCAGGTTGAATTCTTCATTCTCATACACGATCTTCTTCGTCAGGCCAAAGCAGTTCAGGGGCTTACCGCGCAGGCTGAATACGGCCTGGCTTTCTACATTGCGGCTCTTGGTAATCGACCCGCTGGCCGAGTCTCCTTCGGTAATGAATACCGTGGATTCGTTTTGCTTTTCCACGTATTCTTCTTTGTTTTTTGCCGGGGGGGCATCGTTGTAATGCACACGGCAGTCGCGCAGTTTCTTATTGTGCAGGTTGGCTTTTTTCGCCCGCTCATTGGCCAGCTTGCGGATGCCGGACAGCTCCTTGCGCTCGCGTTCGCTCTGCTCGATCCGTTTTTTGATCGCTTCGGCTGTAGCGGGATTTTTGTGCAGGT
>JAEUVW010000219.1 GCA_016786525.1 Chitinophagaceae bacterium | reverse complement strand
CCACTCTTGCATGGTACTGTTTGTTGTTTGATATAAGTTGCTATGCTCTTTTTGAAACGAGCTCCATTGTTTTGATTTCTTTACCATCCTTGGTGACGATGAAAATTTCCAGTACATGGTTGTTCGGATCTTTCATGGTCAGCAGCTGGCGTACGTTCACTTTTTCTTTCGTCAGCGGATCGAGGGTAGTCCCTCTGAAGTCGATGCTGTTGGTCTTTGCATCAAAGTCTCCTTCCAGCACCAGGATACCCGTTCCGGTGTTGTCGCACCAGGTTTTGATGAATTTCTGCTTGATGTTGTCATAAGCATAGGTTGCGTAGGCCTCATACATTCTGCCATTCACCATACCCCTGAAATCGCAGGTGAGGAAACGGCCTTCGCCCCTGGGCATACCTGTACGGTCCAGCAGGAAGGGGGTAGGTTCGTTTTTGCCCGGCGTCATGGACCAGATCTTCAATTCCTCGCGCCAGTGGCCGCCCCATTCCATAAAGTAATGATGCATCGGCCCCATCAGGTTGGCCTGCTCCATAGCCCTGCGCTGGTTCGGATCTTCGGCCGGCGTAGGAGGAACGGGATTGAGTGCCTGCTCTTTGTCCGCGGGCTTTGTATTTTGTTTTTTTGATTTTTGGGCAAAAGCGGGCAGAGAAAGCGCCGATATGGCAAAAACCAGAAGTATTTTTCTCATAATTTAGGTTTTCTTTTTATAGGAAAAGAACGCCTCAAATATAAGCTTATTACAACATTCCGGTTCAAGAATGCCGCCTTATTATTTTTTCGCGGACAAAATCGCAAAGGAAATGACGGAATTGGATTTTCAATACTATTTTCGCTCTTTCAATTTTTCAGGAACATGATAGATGTACTATTAGGCCTTCAGTGGGGTGACGAAGGCAAGGGCAAGATCGTTGATTATCTTGCCGCCAATTATGACATAATTGCCCGTTTCCAGGGAGGCCCGAATGCCGGACACACCTTGTATGTAGATGGTCAGAAAGTTGTATTGCGCACCATTCCTTCGGGCGTTTTCCAGGCTCATTGCCTCAACCTGATCGGTAATGGAGTAGTCATAGACCCCGTATCGCTGAAAGCCGAGCTGAGCCAGCTGGTACAGATCCGCCCGGACGTGCCCGGCCGCTTGTTCCTGTCGCAAAAAGCACACCTTATTTTGCCGACACACCGTGCGCTGGATGCCGCATCGGAAGCCGCGAAAGGTGCAGACAAGATCGGCTCCACGCTGAAGGGTATAGGGCCTGCGTATATGGATAAAACGGGAAGGAATGGCCTGAGGGTGGGCGATATACTGAGTGGCGACTTTAATAAAAAGTATGAGCAGCTGAAACAAAAACACCTGGCCATGCTGAAGCAGTATGATTACGAGGCAGACTGGAAAGAGTGGGAAGCTGAATTTTTTGACGCCATCGCTTATATGCGCGACCTGCAGATTGTCAACGCAGAATACTGGCTGGACAAGCAACTGAAGGCCGGGAAAAAAATACTGGCAGAAGGCGCGCAGGGCAGCATGCTGGATATTGACTACGGTACTTATCCCTTTGTCACCTCGTCGAATACGATTGCTTCAGGCGTATGCAACGGACTGGGCGTAGCCCCTTCCCGCATCGGTGAAGTGTATGGTATTTCCAAAGCCTATTGCACCCGTGTAGGCAGCGGCCCTTTCCCTACCGAACTGGACAACGAAATAGGGGAGGCCTTGCGTAAGGCGGGCAACGAGTTTGGCGCCGTTACCGGGCGTTCGCGCCGCTGCGGATGGATAGACCTCGTGGCCCTTCGCTATACGGTAATGCTGAGTGGTGTGACCAAGATCATCCTGACCAAAGCGGATGTACTGGATGGTTTCGCAGAGTTGAATGCCGGTGTGGCCTATATGATCGACGGAGAGCGGACAGAAGAGTTTCCTTTTGAAGTCTGCACGGCCAACCTGCAGCCGGTATACCAGCAGTTCAAAGGCTGGGAAAAACCCATCAGTACCTGCAGTGAATATGAAGAGCTGCCTCAGTCATTCAAGGACTACTGTTCGTTTGTAGAACAGTATCTAGGTACGGATATTGCCTATATATCGAACGGTACAGGACGCGATCAGCTGTTGGTCAACCCCGGTAAAAATTAAGAAAAAAAATTTGGCAATTTCGAGAAACAATTAAAATTTTACGGCATTAAGAATTAGAGCTATGAAATCGAATCCAACAAAAAAGACAGCGACAAAAAAAGCAGCAGGTGCGCCGGAGAAAGCGACAGCAAAGAAAGCAGTAACCAAGAAAAAAACGGCGGATGAAGATGATGCTGCTGAGGAAGAAGATGTAGAAGAAACCCCGAAGAAAGCTGCTTCGAAGAAAGCAGCCCCGAAATCAAAGAAGGCCGCGGATGATGATGACGATGATGATGATATCGACGATGACGATATGGATGATGATATGGACGATGACGACTTTAAAGAGGAAGACGAGTTTGACATAGACAAAGAATTTGAAGAATTCGATCTGCCGAAATCAAAGACAAAATCCGGTGGTGCGAAAAAACCATCAAAGGGTGGTGATGATGATTTTGACGACGAGTTTAAAGATCTGGGCTTCTTTACCGAAGATAGTTTTGATGATGAGGATGATGATTTTTAATCAACGGTTTTGATCCGGCAGAAAGGCAGTTTTCCATTCCCGGCCGAAGCGCTGGAACAGATCAAGAGAAGAATGTTGCGTTGGGCTGACCGGCGGAACATTCTTCTTTTTTTGGATAGTAACGGCTATGTGCATACCCAGGGCAGCTACGAGTGTATTTGTGCTGCAGGAGTACAGGCTGCTGTGCCTGCCGACGATGGCCTGTTGTCGGCCCTGAACCGGCATTATGACCAGCATCGCGATTGGCTTTTCGGGCATATTGCCTACGATTTTAAAAACCGGTTAGAACACCTGCACTCAGGACATCCGGACCACTTGCTTTTTCCCGAACTTTATTTTTTCCGCCCGGAAATTGTCTGTTATATCAAAAGGGGCACACATGCGCTTTGGATAGAAACCTTAGGCGTCAGCCCTGAAACGGTCTGGAATGAGATACAGGGCTCAGGTATTGCAGAGCTGGCGGTGTTTGAAACGTTACCGCATTTTCAGCAGCGCTTTGAACACGAAGCGTACCTGCGTACGATAGAGCAGCTTAAGGAGCACATCCGTAACGGGGATTGCTACGAGATCAACTTCTGCAATGAGCGTTACTGTACGGATGCGCTTATTCACCCTGTCGCTGCTTTCGAACGCCTTACGCGCTTATCCCCGGCCCCGTTTGCGGCTTATTACCGACTGGACGACAAGACGCTGATGTGCGCCTCGCCTGAGCGCTATCTCCGCAAACAGGGCCACACGATACTGGCCCAACCCATAAAGGGTACTGCCCGCAGGGATGCCGACCCGGTAAAGGATGCGGTACAGAAAAATCAGCTCAGGGAAAGCCTGAAGGAACAGGCCGAAAATGTGATGATCGTCGACCTGATGCGGAACGACCTGGCCCGCTTTTGTGCAACAGGATCGGTACAGGTAGACGAGCTGTTTGGCCTGTACAGTTTCCCCCAGGTGCACCAGATGATCTCTACCGTAAGCGGTACTTTAAGGG
The DNA here is from genome assembly GCA_016786525.1 of Chitinophagaceae bacterium. Lineage (GTDB taxonomy): Bacteria > Bacteroidota > Bacteroidia > Chitinophagales > Chitinophagaceae > Rurimicrobium. The sequence continues at coordinate 3,284 of JAEUVW010000219.1, read as the reverse complement.
CAGGGCTATCTTTGTTCGAGGCATTGAGGTGCTCCTTCCCGATGGGCAGTATGACCGGTGCACCGAAAGTAATGGTCATGAAGCTCATTGAACAGTATGAGCGCGCGTACCGGGGCTTGTTTTCCGGTAGCGTGGGGTATATATCACCAGAGGGAGATTTTGATTTTAATGTCGTGATCCGCAGCCTGCTGTACAACAGCAGTTCCCGTTACCTGAGTTACCAGACAGGTGGTGCCATCACCTATAACAGCGATGCAGAGCAGGAATGGCAGGAGACCTTGCTGAAAGGGGCTGCGCTGCAGGCTGTGTTCCAAAAATAAAGACCTATAAGATTTCAAAAACCTTACAGGTCTACAGGCCAGGTTTGCAGAACGGCGCAAAAAAAGAGGCTGCCTACTTTTTGTAGACAGCCTCTTCTGTTTTTCAGTACGATTCTTTTATCGGAGCAGCGTCACATTACCATTGTACGTTTCGCTGATACCATTGGTAAAGGATACCCTGATCGCATAAACATATACGCCGGTCGGCATTGCATTGCCTTTGAAGTTACCATCCCATCCGCGGCCATTTACTTTGTCCGTTTCGAAGATGAGCTGGCCCCAGCGGTCGAAGATCTGCATGCTGAAGGTCACCATAGATTTGCCCATCAGGTCGCGCGGCATGAAGTAGCTTTCATAGTCGCTGCCGGATCCTGGCGTAAACGCATTCGGGATATTCAGGTAGCAGGCTTTGGTGATCGTAATGCTGTCTGATGCAGAGCACTGCCAGTTTTGTACCCTTACAGAGTACTGGCCTGCGTTGCTGACATTGATAGACGGCGTGGTATCGCCGGTGTTCCACATGTATTTGTCAACTGTTGCACCACTGATATTGTACAGTTTCAGTGCACCGTTGCCAGGGCAGAAGCCGGTATCGCTACCCAGGTTCACATTGGGTATGGCTACGACTTCAACCGGAACATTGGCGAAGGTTTCAGGACAGGCGGGGTAAGCGCCGATCAGGCGTACATCGAAGCTGCCTGCTTTGGTAAAGGCGTGGCGTACTTTCAGGCTGTTGTATGCCGGGTCGCTGTCGCCGAAGTCCCAGGTCAGGCCGCTGTAGCCCGGAGTAGCTGTTCCTTCGAAGTCGATCGCATCGCCCTGGCAGATTTTGCCTGCGCTGCCGGAAAGGCTCATCACCGGCATTTTAAACACTTCGATTACTTTAGTAGCCTTGTCTTTACAACCATGCACGTTTTCTACATCCAAAGTAACGGTGTAGCTGCCGCGCGCATCGGCATAGAAATGCGAGGCGTCTTTATCTGTACGGGTTGCACCGTCGCCAAACGACCACAGGGACGTAAAGGTAGCGGGGGTAGAGGTAGAGGTGGAATTGTTGAACACTGCCAGTACTTCAGCGCCGCAAAGAGAATCTTTGTTGGTATTGAAGTCAGCTGTAATGGCGCTGATCTCTACATCCAGCTGTGCCCTGTCACTTTCGCAACCGTTTACAGTTTGCGATACCCAGAAGCTTAGCAATTTAGCTGCCGTGCTGGCCGGGTAAGGAGGACTTGGGTATTTGGTACCGGCAGTAGCGGCATCATACCATTTGTGGTTCAAACCGGTAGCATCCAGCATTTTGGTGGTATCGCCCAGGCAGTATACCAGGTTTTTCACTACCGGAGGAGCTGGTTTCTTAGTGATGATCACATCGATTTTAGCTTTTGGTGTTTCACAACCGGCGGCATTTTCCTGCGATACAAAATAGCTGGTCGTATCATAATCTCCGGCTCCGGCAGGCATACCTGTAGAAGGAATTGGAGCTGAAGGCAGGGGGGAGCCGGTTTCATCGTACCAGTGCAGTGTAGCGCCGGTGGCAGCGCCTGCTGTAAGCGCGGAAGCAGTTTCGCCTTCGCAATAACGCACAGGCGTGATGACTGCAGGAGGAGTAGAGAAGCTGATCGTATCTACATAGAAAGTCATGTATTGCGTATCGCAGTTGGAGTATCCGGTAGCGGTGTAGGTTTTGGGACCCATTACGGTTACTTCCACAGAGTCGCCGTATACTGCACCTTTAGGGAACGTCATAGAACCGGTAACGGTAGGTACAGTACCTCCGATCGGTACCAGTGTTGAAGAACCGACAGCGGTCATACGGTGCGGGGTATCTGTACTGGTCCAGATCCATTTATATTGGCCGCCGTTCACCAGTTTCAGTTTTACTGTTTTGCGGGGGCATACACGGAAGGTGGTATACGGTGCATAAGGCACACCATCGGATTCAAATTTAGGAGCTGTTTCGCCCAGGGCAGAGTCCAGGTCGGCCTGCTTCAGGATGTAGGTAAAGGCCAGTGATGTTTTCTGACCGGGAGCCAGGCTACCCAGGTTCCACACCATACCGATGGCCTCATCCGAACCGGAAGCAGAAGGGGTAGTCCAGCCTACGTTGTACTGGTTTCCTGCTTCAGCGCCGGTTCCGGCATAGGTTTGCGACAGGTTGCCGGGAAACCAGGAGCCTTTGTTGAAGCATTTGGCACGGCAGTCTTTGGTACCCAGACCCAGGTAAGCAAAAGCTCCATAGGTGATACCGGTAGCTGTGGCCAGGCAGTTTTTGGAAATGGCGTTCGGCTGGTACACGATGGTGTTCTTCGTGTTGAAGGAACCGGACCAGTTCTGCTCATTGTCCGGGTCCAAACCGCGGTAGTAATAGATATTGTTCAGTGTGGTAGCGCCTGAGTTCACCAGGTCCACATAGATCACGAAGTATACTTTCGATTTTTTCAGCACTACTTTTTGTGTGATATCGATACCGCCGGTAGATCCGGTCCAGGTCGCCACTTCTTCAGTAGCGGAAGTAGTGTAGCTGGAAGCCGTCATGGCGATATCAGCCGCGCCCATACCATTGGCATGGTTCCGGCGTTTGGTACCGTTGATCTCCAACTCCCATCCTTCGAAGGGAGAACCCGGTACGAAATAGTCACCCATATAAGCAGTTTTGCCCGGCGCACTCACCAGCCAACCGTCTTTATCCGGGTCTGATACGAAGCCAAGCGTGCCCATACCAGGGCCTGGGTGATAGCCGGCAGGGATCGCTGCACCTGCTCCGAAAGCACCGGTGGTATGCGTACCCACCTCTACATACTGTCCTTTCAGGAATACAGAGCCTGTAACCCATTGTGCAGAAACCTCACCACTATATAAAGCGGCAACGGCTGATGCGGTGAATAATAATTTCTTCATGATTTACTTTTTATGGAGATTATTGTTTTGAAAATTGGAATTCATAGACGCTTTTGGGTTCGTTTT
>JAEUVW010000214.1 GCA_016786525.1 Chitinophagaceae bacterium | reverse complement strand
GGAACGGTCTGCGTGCAGGCCTTTGCAGCCGGTGATCTCTGAAACGATATCCAGTACGGGCTGTTCCTGGAACGCAAACAGGATGAAGCCGACCAGCTCATCGTAGTTTTCCAGTTTGATGCCGACACGTTTGCGTTCTTTAATAGAATTTCTTTCCAGCAAAGACTCCGGATCAGGCAAGGCTTTGTAAAACTGCATGGCCCATTCGGCAGGCAAGAGATCGTCCAGGTAAAAGTGGCGCACCGGGCCGGATTGCCGCCAGTATTGCGCCAGAGCATCTTTATGCACTGTCAGGTGCTGCGCTATCTGTGTGGCTATGGCTTCCTGGGTCATCTGGCAGTTTCTTAAAATAATGGTTTAGGGATATCCCGCAGGCGTTACTTCATGCAGCTTGCCTTGTTCGATGCGCACAATGCGTGCCGGGTATTTCTGCAGCAGGGTATAATCGTGGGTGGCCATGATCATGCCGGTGTTGTAATCCTTACAAATCGTGATCAGCAATTGCATGATCTCTTCCGTCGTTTCCGGGTCCAGATTTCCGGTCGGTTCGTCGGCAATAATCAGTTTGGGATTGTTCAGCAAAGCCCGGGCAATGTCTACACGCTGCTGTTCGCCGCCCGACATTTCGTGGGGCATCTTAAAGCCTTTGCCACGCAGCCCTACTTTACCCAATACCGCCTCTATCTTTTCCTTCATCAGTGCTTTGTCGGTCCAGCCGGTGGCTTTCAGTACAAACTCCAGGTTGTTGTACACATTGCGGTCGCTGAGCAGGCGGAAGTCCTGGAAGATAATGCCCAGGTTGCGGCGCAGCAGGGGTACTGTTTTCCAGCTCAGGTCTTTCAGGTTGAATCCGGCCACCATGCCGTCGCCATCTTTCAGGTACAGGTCGCCATACAGGGTTTTGAGCAGGCTGGATTTCCCGGTGCCCGTCTTGCCGATCATGTAGACCATTTCGCCTTTGTTCACCTCAAAGCTTACATCGGAAAGGATCAGTGAATTGCCCTGGTAGATATTGGCATTGTGCAGGGAAACGATTGTATTGTCATTCATACTGTGCTGCAATTAAAAAAGCAATGAGCTGTACCTGCCTCCATTGAAGCAATACAGCTCATTGCCGTCATAGAAATTATTGACCCAGTTTTTGCTTCAGGTTGCTGTCCAGCGCATCCAGGAACTCTTCGGTGTACAGGTAGTGTTCACCGTGGTTTACCTTGTTGCCGTGGATACAAACGGCCAGGTCTTTGGTCATTTTACCGGAAGCTACCGTATCGATGCATACCTCTTCCAGGGCCTGGCAGAAATCGATCAGCGGCTGGTTGCCATCCAGTTTGCCACGGAAGGCCAGACCACGTGTCCAGGCGAAAATAGACGCGATGGGGTTCGTGGAAGTCGGCTTTCCTTTCTGGTGTTCGCGGTAGTGACGGGTCACCGTTCCGTGTGCGGCTTCTGCCTCCATTGTTTTACCGTCGGGGGTAATGAGTACGGAAGTCATCAGGCCCAGGGAGCCGAAGCCTTGCGCTACGGTATCGCTCTGTACGTCGCCGTCGTAGTTCTTACAAGCCCATACGAAGTTGCCGTTCCATTTCAGGGCGCTGGCGACCATGTCATCGATCAGGCGATGCTCATAAGTGATACCAGCTTCTGTAAAGGATGCTTTGAATTCGTTCTGGTAGATCTCTTCGAAGATATCTTTGAAACGGCCATCGTATTTTTTCAGGATGGTGTTTTTCGTAGACAGGAACAAAGGCCATTTTTTAGACAGGGCCATGTTGAAGCAGGAACGGGCAAAACCTTTGATGGACTCATCGGTATTGTACATGGCCATCGCCACGCCGTCGCCTTTGAAGTTGAACACTTCGTGCTCGATCACGGAGCCGTCTTCGCCTTCGAATTTGATGGTCAGCTTACCTTTTCCTTTGGTAACGAAATCGGTAGCGCGGTACTGGTCGCCAAAGGCATGACGACCAACGATGATCGGCGCGTCCCAGGTAGTCACCAGGCGCGGGATGTTATTGATCACGATGGGTTCGCGAAACACGGTACCATCCAGGATGTTACGGATCGTCCCGTTCGGGCTTTTCCACATTTGTTTGAGGTTAAACTCTTTTACGCGCTCCTCATCTGGTGTGATGGTCGCACATTTGATGCCCACTCCGTATTCTTTAATGGCATTTGCAGCATCGATCGTCACCTGGTCGTTGGTCTGGTCGCGGTATTCTACACCCAGATCGTAATATTTGATGTCCAGTTCCAGGTAAGGAAGGATCAGTTTATCTTTGATAAATTGCCAGATGATGCGTGTCATTTCGTCACCATCGAGCTCCACCACAGGATTAGCTACTTTTATTTTTGCCATTGAAAAAGGTTTTTTAAAAGATTTGTTTGAATTGCGGCTAAGGTACAATTATCGCCCGAAACTTGTTTCAACAAAGGGAAAAAATGAAGCCTTGCCTCTTGCAGCAAAATATTTTTGCAGCCATGCAATATTCTGAAAATACCGGCGTTTAATTTGAAAACCACCTTGAATGATTCAACATATACACTCCAAAAATCCCCGCTCCGGCAAAAAAGACAACAAACAAACACAGCTCAGTAAGTCTGTTGCATTTAAGAACATGCTGAAAGAAGCCTCGAAGGACCTGCTTCAACCCAGGACAGAGGTGATTGCCGCCATTCTTGCCAAAGCAAGTTTGCAGCAAGAGGGTTAATGCACTTGCAATGAGCGCCGGCCGTTAGCAGCTATGCCCGGTCATTGCTCATTGCAACCCAACTGATCCGGAAAAAGGACCTCAACAAAAAGGGGCCGTCTTCATGAAGATGGCCCCTTTGTTGTGTTGTGTTGCGTTGGTACGGATCCTACAGACCCAGCAGACCCAACAGCGTGCGAAGCAGATTGATGATTGCGCTCATTTTTTTAAGTTTTTATTGTTAAGTGATTTTACCTACTCTTTTCTGCCGGTTTTCGGTTGCTCCGTTTCAAGTTATATAACGAAACAAATATAGAAACTGCCGGCAGACAAAACAACAGGATGCAATGTAAAATTATGATTAAAAGCCGATTATCTATATCAAAAATAAAAATAATGATATAATGCTCATAAAATCAATATGTATAGAGCCGTCGCTTCCAGGCCAAAAACCAGAGCAATTGCTCTTGATATAAAAAATACCGACATCTATATTATTTACTTACTTTCAGGTATGAAGAAAAAGAAAATTGTTTGAGCACAGAAATAGATAGGAGCTGTACAGGAAATAGTGGGTGCATTCTTCTTTTGCAAGGGCGCAGGTAAATCGGCATATGCCCTGCCTGCCGCAGGCGGGTTCCGGTAGGACATAGCGAGCAAGAACCAGAATACATCAGAATATTTTCACCCCATACTGTCCTCCAGTAGGGATCTATACCGGTATTGGCAAAGCAACAGATGCCTGCGGCATGACATACTTGCGTAAGATGCCGTACCCGCTTTTTGCTTAGGTTGTCGTCCTGCAGGAATCTATCGGCCATATGAGACACCATCAGGGGCCCGATGTATCTCCCGATTGGTCAAAAATAATAAGGCCGCCGTAAACGGCAGCCTTATTATTCGTATAGTGTGCTAGAAGTAGTTTATTTAGCCACCCCATCCACTTTCTTGCGGGGGTTGCGCTCCAGTACTTCATCGACCATACCGTACTCCTGCGCTTCTTTGGCCGTCATCCAGTAGTCGCGGTCGCTGTCTTTCTCTACTTTAGAGAGTTTTTGCCCGCTGTGCTCTGCAATGATTTCGTACAGTTCTTTTTTCAGCTTGCCGATCTCGCGCGCGGTGATCTCGATATCGCTGGCTTGTCCTTCAGCGCCACCCAGGGGCTGGTGGATCATGATGCGGCTGTGTTTCAGCGCCGTGCGTTTGCCTTTGGTACCGGCACACATCAGCACCGCAGCCATAGACGCGGCAATGCCGGTGCAGATGGTAGACACGTCGGGGTTGATGATCTGCATGGTATCGTAAATACCCAGGCCTGCATATACGCTGCCGCCGGGGCTGTTCAGGTACATCTGGATATCGCGGGTACGGTCTGTGCTTTCGAGGAACAGCATCTGTGCAGTCACAATATTGGCCACATAGTCGTTGATGCCTTCACCCAGGAAGATGATGCGGTCCATCATCAGGCGGGAGAATACGTCCATCGAAGCAACGTTCATCGGGCGCTCTTCAATGATGTACGGAGTAAGGTTGCTGGGCAGTTTCCGGTTTACCGCTGCGGTATAGCTGTCTACGGTAAGGCTGCTGATGCCATGGTGTTTGATGGCGTATTTCCTGAATTCGTTGTTGTTCATTATAATTTTCTTTTAAAGGACTGGTTTAAAAATTGATTGTTCCCAATGACTGATACAATTTATGCGCCGGGATGAAAATAATGACATTAAGTCAAAGAATGCGACAAAAGGAATGCTTTT
>JAEUVW010000213.1 GCA_016786525.1 Chitinophagaceae bacterium | reverse complement strand
CCCACATTACCCCCAGCCTGGATACTCATGGCCGGTGCAGCAATACTGTTGAAGGCAAAATCCAAACGGTTGTTATCGCTGCCGCTGGTACCGCTGTAATTGAACCTGAGCTCCGCACTGTTCTTGGAAGTAGCGGAAACTCCCAGCTTTAAAGAGGTATTATTGCCAGCCCCGGTGTTGGAGGGTGCAAAGAAATCTGCCAGCTGCAGGTAGGTGCCAGAGGAACTGTCCAGCACGCTCAACCTGGCGGTAGGGCTTGTAACTCCTATGCCTACATGTTCGGAAAGCGTGTTGATGACCATCAATTCCTTATCCAGGTGCCCCCGGGAAAAAATAAAACGACCATCCTGAGGCGTTGTGCTGATTGCTTTATAGGCTATTGTAGCATAGTCGGTATCCACGGCCCCTATATGCCCTCTGAATTGTATCTTACCCAGAAGGTCTCCTCCTATAATACTTGCTTCTGCACCCAGTGAACCACGGGCAAGAGTGAACAGGAATCCCGGGGGGGTAATACTCGAACTGGTAAAACGTTTAAACTGCCCTATAGCTCGTGGCCCCTGGACATCTAATTGCCAGACCGGACTGGTAGTACCGATACCGACTTTACCATCGTCTTTGATTGTGAAGTCCGTTCCTGAGGGCCGGGCTGTAGTACCATCCGACAGGTAGGCCAGTTTTACCTGCGTGTTGGCAGGGTCTTCTTTCCAGCTGTCGTTCGTCGTGTCTGTATTGGACACTGCTGCTGCAGAGACCCAGGCGGTATTGTTGTGGTACTGGAAAGCATTGAGCGTGCTGTTGTAACGGATCATGCCGGTACGGTCAGAGACCGTAGACAAAGTATCTGCATAGGCATCGCTGGTGCCCAGTTTGGCATAGCCGCCCAGGTCAAGCTTCGACTTCGGAGCCGGCACACCGATACCCACATTACCGGTACTTTTGATGAACATTCTATCCGTTGGTGTCAATGCGCCTGAAGCTGTTGTCTTAAACACCAGGCCTCCCGGGTTGGATGAGGAAGAGATAATACCATCGGCATGAGCGGAAATTTCGGCATTGACGTCAAAAAGACCGGCACTGCCCGTATAGGATTTGTAGCGCAGGCCGCCAATCTGGTCGCCGCTTTGCACAACGGCGGGCAACACCGGGGTCCCCCGGAGCCGGATCAGGTCGATATCCATGTCTTCGGAAGCGGTATTGCTCATTTTGGAAAACAGGATATCACTTGAATTGGCCGTATGCACGTGCAGGGCCCCGGAGGGGCTTGTTACTCCTATCCCTACTTTGCCATCATCTTTGACTACGAAAGCAAGGCTATCGGGGCGAACGGTGGTACCGTTTGACAGGTAAGCCAGTTTTACCAATGTATTGGTAGCATCTTCTTTCCATCCGTCGTTGGTCGTATCGGCCTGCACGATGTCTGATATCCTTACCCATTTTGCACCATTGTTGAAATAAAAACCGGGGCTGACATTGTTGGGTGCTGCACCGGCTGTTGCGGTATTGTAGACCAGCATGCCGGCAACGTGGCCCGCCAGCGGGCTGGCCGAGCCGGCGCCCGTCAGCGCCAGGCGCGGGATCAGCAGGCCTTTGTTCGTTGCGTTTACCTCAAGGGCAGCATTACTATTGGCCGCACCATTGGTGCCGATACCTACAGAACCACGATTCTTATTGTAAATATTGCTATCCTTCAAAGCCCATTTACTGCTGTCTACACTCAATACCGTTCCCTTTTTGTTCACGACAGAGATCTGTGCGCGAAGGCCGGAGGAGTATACAACCAATATCAACAGTATGCAATAGCTTATTCTCATGTTTCAATAGTATAAATAATTGCAGTAGGAATGCTACAGGGAAAGATCAGGGTTTATTTGACCCATTGTACTTCGATCTTATCGCCGGCCAGTACTGCCCAGTCGTCCGGGGCAGTGCCACCAGGATTAAGCGTAACCGTAGTACCGGAAACAGTGTAATCCGTTGTGGCGAGCAGTTTCACACCATTACGGTATACCCATACACGGGTTACATCTGCAGGCAGGTTGGGTACGGTATAAGTAGTCAGTCCGGCTGTAGCCGTAAATTTTTGTTCACCGCTGCTGAGCAGTGTGTTTGCAGAGACCCGTTTCAATACGCCGGTAGTGCCATCTGACACGACAAGGCTGTCTGTAGCAAGGGAGCCGCTTTGCAGTCCTTCAATGGCCAATGTGTTGGTCGCAGAGGTGGTTACTTTGGTCGCTTCGATCAGGTTACCGCCCAGCTTTACCGTGTCTCCGCTTTTGCGCAGACCGTTTGCGGCTTTTACGGCATTCTGCAGAGAGATCCTCTTCAATACACCGGATGTGGCATCGACCACCACAACACTGTCGCTGGTGCTACCCGAGGTCAGGCCGGTGATGGCCAGGGTCTTGGTGCCATCTGTAGCAATGCTGGTAGCTTTGTACAGGATACCGCCCAGCTCTATCGAATCGCCGTTCTTGGTCAGGCCATTGGCTGCATGGGAGCTGACCAGGTCTGCCACAGACATTCTTTTGATCTGGCCGGTTGTGTTGTTGATCATCAACACACTGTCCGCACGGCTACCCGCCTGCAGGCCGGTCAGTTGCAGGAACTGGGTTGCGGAGGTTGCGATAGTGGTGGTTTCGGTCAGCGTACCACCCAGTTTTACCGAATCACCGGACTTCGTAATGCCGTTTTTGGCGTTAATGATCACTGAAGTTGAGCTGTCAAGCACCCATTTGATGGTACCCTTGTTATCAACAACCCTTGTAGACACTTTTTGTGCCTGTGCTGCGCCCGCTGCACCAAGCAGAAGCACCATTGCGAGGATAATTTTTTCATCGATTGTTTTTTAAATTGTGAGTTGATTATGTGGAGTTGATTACGGATTTACGAATTGGATGATCTTGATTTCATCGTCTTTTTTACAAATAGCCGCTGCCTCAAGGGTAATAAACGAGCTGCCGGGTGTGGCCGTAAAGTTTACCTGCACCCCATTGCGGAATACCTGTATATCCTGTTCGTCGCGGACGACCTGCGGTGTGGCGAAAACGGCGTCCCCGGCATTGGCGGTATAGGTTGCTTTTTGTTGGATGGAGCTTTGTCCTTTGCACATGTTTTTCCAGTTTGTGCCATTGTACACACAAAGGCACAAACTGTCGGTATTGTACACCATCATACCCCTGCTTGCCGCGCTGACCGGTACAGACAGCATTTCGGCAGTGCTCATACGGACATTCAGAAACCCTTTGCCCGTGCTTTCCAGTTCCAGCAGCGAGCCCGGTTGTATCGTTGTCCTGTTCTCCCCCACCTTTACCTGTGCATGCAGCAGGGAAGCCGAAAAAACAAAAACTATAATACATATAAATCCTTTCATAAACATGGAAAAGCGACAGCAAATATAAAAGTCTCTTCTTTAGATAAAATTCTATCAAATTTTATGCCACAAATAATAAATTCTATAAAAAGAGAAATAATAAATACATAATGGCTTTATCAGGGAATAGCCGCTTCCGTCGGACACACGGCAGCCCGGGCCGGTAGCCGGAGCATTGGA
>JAEUVW010000188.1 GCA_016786525.1 Chitinophagaceae bacterium | reverse complement strand
ACCGATATCAACAACAGTTCCGGTTCCATAGCCTTTGTACAAAAATGCCGGGAGCAGCAGCTCAACGCGCTTGCCGGTATGGAACTGCGGAATGGCGACGAATTGCAGTATATCGCTATTGCGCGCAACAACGAGGGCTTTGAAGAGATCAACCGGCTGCGCAGCGAAGCGAACCGCCTGCGGCAAAAGATCGCGGCCGATGCACCGGCTTTCCGTCATGTTTTTGTCGTATACCCTTTCGGGAAAAAGAATGTGGCAGCGCTGAGGGAAAATGAATACATCGGCATACAGGCGGTGCAGCTGAATAAAATACGCTTTGAGCCCGCCTCCGATTATGAGCGCTACGTAGTGTGGCATCCCATTACTTTTGGCCAGGCTTCAGATTATGTATTGCACCGGCGTTTGCGTGCCATTGATCATAATATCCTGATCTCGCAATTGCAGGCGGGGCAAATTGCTGCCCCCGGCGAAACCTTTAAGGCCAAAACAGCCCTGCTGGAAGCCTACAAGGACTTTCCGGCTATTATAGCCGCTACGGAACGCCTGCTGCAGCAGTGTAGTTTTTCTTTCGATTTTGAAGAGGTAAAAAACAAGCAAAACTTCCTGGAGTCGAAAGAAGAAGATGACAAGGTGCTGCGCACGCGTGCTTTTGAAGGCCTGGAAAACCGGTATGGGAGTGCCAATGAGGCTGCGATAATGCGTATGAATATGGAACTGGATATTATCAGCAACCAGGACTTCTCCGCCTATTTTCTGATCACCAACGATATCTGTGCGTATGCGCGCAGCCGCGATTTTCACTACGTGGGGCGGGGTAGCGGGGCCAACAGTATTGTGGCATATTGCCTGGGCATCACTGATGTGTGCCCGATAAAACTGAACCTGTACTTCGAGCGCTTTATGAACCCGAAGCGAAAGATACCGCCGGATTTCGATATCGATTTCAGCTGGATGGTCCGGGACGAGATCTATGCGTATCTTTTTGACAAATACCCCGGCAGGGTGGCCTTGCTGGGTGCCATGAGTACTTTCCGCTCCCGCTCTGTGATGCGTGAGCTGGGCAAAGTATACGGGCTGCCGAAAGGTGAAATAGACCGCATGGTAAACGATCCCGGGCACCTGCTGAATGAGCATGAAGTCGTGGACATGATCAAGGATGTATGCCGCCAGATGCACAAGTTTCCCAACCAGCGCACCATCCATGCTTCCGGCGTACTCATCTCCGAGCTGCCGCTGACGTATTATACCGCGCTCGATTATCCGCCCAAAGGCCTGCCGACCACGCAGTTTGACATGCATATTGCGGAAGACATGGGCTTCGAAAAGTTTGACATCCTGTCGCAGCGCGGCCTGGGGCACATCAAAGAGTGTGTGGCGATCATTAAAGAAAACAGGGGTGAGGAAGTGGATGTACACCGGCCGGAAGACTTTTTTGCAGACCCGGAGATCGCAGAACAGTTGCGCTCGGCCAATACCATTGGTTGCTTCTACATCGAATCTCCGGCCATGCGCCAGCTGATAGCCAAGCTGGATTGCAAGGATTACCTGACGCTGGTAGCGGCCAGTTCCATCATCAGGCCGGGCGTGGCTTCCAGCGGTATGATGGGGACCTATATCGAGCGGCACCGCAACCCCGATAAGGATGCTATTCCGTACCTGCATCAGGTGATGAAGGAGCAATTGTCGGAAACATACGGCGTGATGGTTTACCAGGAAGACGTCATGAAAGTCGGGCATTTCTACGGCGGGCTGGACCTGGCAGATGCTGATGTGCTGCGGCGTATGATGAGCGGTAAAGCCAGGAATGAACAGCGTATGCGGGAGATCGAAACCAAGTTTTTTGCACACGCGGCGGCAATGGGCTATGAAGAAGAAACGAGCCGGGAGATCTGGCGGCAGATGGAAAGCTTTGCCGGTTTTTCCTTCAATAAGGCCCACAGCGCCAGCTATGCGGTGGAAAGCTATCAAAGCCTGTTCCTGAAGACCTATTACCCGATGGAATTCATGGTTGCCGTCATCAATAACTATGGTGGTTTTTACCAGCGGAAAGTATATGTAAACGAGGTGGCCCGTACCGGCGCAGTACTACACCTGCCCTGCGTGAACCATAGCATTACCCGGGCCTGTATCCGGGGGAAAGATGTATACCTGGGCTTTGATTGTCTGCAGCATCTCGAACAGCAATACGGGACACAAATTCCGTATGAACGGCAGGAAAACGGCCCTTTTCGCAGCCTGGAAGATTTTGTGTTGCGTACCGGGATCACTTTAGACCAGCTGATCATCCTGATCCGTACCGGTGCTTTTGCCTTTACCGGCACCGGTAAAAAGGAGCTGCTCTGGGAAGCACACCTGCTGCTCAGCAGTGCTGCCAAACGCCGGGTGGAAATGGCTTTGTTCCCGGAGCAGGGTAGTGTCCGGCCGGAATTGCCCAAGCTGGAAACCTCGGCGGTGGAAGATATTTACGATGAACTGGAACTGATCGGATTCCCGGTATCGGGCTCGATGTTCGACCTGGTCAAATCACCTTTTCGCGGCGACATTATGGCGCGCGAACTGGTGCAGCATGAGGGAAAGACCCTGCGCCTGGTCGGCGACTTTATTTGTGATAAGCAATTGTCTACGAAAAGCGGGCAGCAGATGAAGTTCGGTACCTTTCTTGACGCCGAAGGTACGGTGTTTGATACGGTTCATTTCCCGCCTGCGCTCAGGGCATATCCCTTCCGCGGTAATGGTGTGTACATGATTCTTGGTAAAGTGGTACTGGACTATGGTTACCCTGCTGTAGAAGTAGAAAAGATCGCCCGGCTGCCGGTATGGAACGACCCGAGAAGCCTTTAATGTTGAAATTGTATAAACACCGGTCTTGCCCCCTGTAAAGCCCGGGGCCTG
>JAEUVW010000181.1 GCA_016786525.1 Chitinophagaceae bacterium | reverse complement strand
TGTACAAAGAGCAGGGACAGGAGATCCGCCTGCCGCAAAAACGTTACCCGATGAATCCCGGCGACAACCGTATCGTGCTGCCTGTTTATGAGCAAGTGAACCTGAAACACAAAGGGAATTACACCCTTAAGATCAGGCGCGGCGACGGGCAGGAATTTATCGTCCCCTTCCAGTACATCAACCCCTTATACAACAAACAGTAATGCAGACAGGAAAAGCAAACACCGTACTGCTGTATACCACGGCAGCAGCAGTGTTGGTATTAAGCGCCTATACCCTGACCAGGGAGCTGGGGCGGCCACGTGTGGTGTACATCAACATCGGGAAAATGACCGAAGCCTACAAATTCAAAAAAGACCTGGAAGGCGAAGGGACCAAAAACCTGTACCGGATCAGGAATACCATCGACAGCCTGAAGATGGCAGACAAGACAGATCCGGACCCGGTCATAGACTCCCAGATCCTGTACGCAGAGCGTGCCTTCGATCAGTATTATACCTACTCCAACCAGGAGATGACCAAAAAAGTATGGGAGCGCCTGAACCCGCAGCTGGAAGAGTTCGGCAAACAAAACCACTATGAGCTGGTGGTCGGCGCCAACGGTGCGGGGACCATCCTGTACGGCAGCCCGAAAAGCGACGTCACCGAAGAAGCGATACAATTTATCAACAGGAAGTATGAGAAAGGGAACTAAACTACTGCTCAGCTGCCTCGGGCTTGCCCTTGCCTCCTGCACCGGTCCGAAGTCCTACGGGCCCGCAGCCTACCTGCGGTATGTAGAAGACCCGGGCCATGAGTACCGGGTAAAGCAGGAGATCGGGGACAAAGAGTATACGATCCAGCTGGCGCCACCGGAGTACCTGATCAGCAAGGAAAGCGAAGAGCACAAAGACTCCCTGTCGGGCTTCGTGTCCCGGCGCAGAGCGGAGCTGAAAGGCTACATGTTCTTCCTGGTCCGTATGGGTCATACAGAGCAAAGCCGGCGGGAGCAGGGTGGCAAACTGCAGTCTGAACAACAGGCGAACGTGAACAGCATGGTGGCCTACTACGACCAGCAGGCCGCAGCAGACATCAGCCTGCAAAGCGGCAACCGTACCCTGAGCCCCTCCACCTACGTGTTTGAGAACAACTACGGTCTTTCACCGTACAACACGATAGTTGTGGGCTTTGAAGTCGGGGAGCCCCTTACAGAGCTGACCCTGAACTTCAACGACCGTTACAACAATATCCCGTCCATCCGTGCGGGCTTCAGTAAAGAAACACTAGACAAATTACCCACCCTGAGCCTGTAGGTCCGGGGCCTTCAAATAAATGATGTATGCAGCACAAGAAAAAGTTTTTTAAGATCGTCGCCCACTCCCTGTTGCTGAGCCTGGGGTACCAGCTGGTGTTCCCGGCCTGTGCGTGGGCACTGACCACGGGGCCCTCGCAGCCGGAAGTACAGAGCTTTGAACCCGTAGGGACCACGGAGATGGTGGACATGTTTAGCGGCGACTTCAACTACAACATCCCCCTGCTGGATGTGGAAGGTTATCCTGTGAACATCTTTTACCACAGCGGTGTGGGTATCGAGCAGGAGGCCAGCTGGGTGGGCTTGGGCTGGAACATCAACCCCGGCGAGATCAACCGTACCGTACGCGGACTTCCCGATGATTTTAAGGGAGAGACCATAGAGAAATATACTAAAATAAAGGAGGAGCGGGACATACGGATCGGGATAGGGGCAAATGTGGCAGCCGAGGTCTTTGGAAAAGACTTGGCAGATAAGCTTTCGCTGACAGTCGGTTCAGGTTTTTATATCAATCACAATAACTACAGGGGGCTTAGTGCCGGTATTACCCGAAGTGTAGGGATCAGAACGCCTGTTTATAGTGCTGGCGTCAGTTTTGGTATAGGGTCTCAATCCGGCGCGGATATAGATTTTAATGCCGGGGCATCGCTGAACAGCAAGGATCAGAACGGGTCCAGCTTCGGTGTTCAGGCAGGCATAGGGACCGGCTTTAACTCACGGTATGGCCTGAAGGATATTTCTTTAAGTGTAGCTCCGTCGTATAATGCAAAAGATGGGAAAAAGCAAAACGTAAAGGCTATGTCCAGCTCCTCTTCCTTAGGTACAGGTATGGAGACCTCCATCCCCATCGGTCTGCAGAACTACGTCCCGATGATCACGAACCCGGTAACCCAGTCTGCCTATGCCTTGCAGCTGAAGGCCGGGGGAGAGCTGTATGGCGCATTTACTTCTGGGTATGTAGATGCCCAGATTTCTACATTGAAGTATGGCACCGATGGTTCAAGGCCGGGTTTTGGTTTTATGTATACGGAAGATGCAAACCGGGAAAGCATAAAAGATTTCAGCCGCGACAAAGATGGTACCTACAATGAAACAATGAAGAACCTTCCGTTGAGCGCCAATACCTATGATGTGTACGCTGTAAACGGCCAGGGAACAGGCGGTATGTTTCGCCCGTTCAGGAATGATATCGGTACCGTCAACGATCCTTATGTAGACCCGGGAAAGGGTAGCGAAGACTTCAGGGGCCTGATAGAAGTAGGTATCGGTAATTTGTTTACAGCCGGGGGCGACCTGACCACCGTACGCACCCGCAATGAGAGCGGACCCTGGGTATCAATGGCATACGGACGTAAGGATACCGGAAGCCTGTATGAAAAACTGTTTTTCAAACAGGGCGGCGATATTTCCTACAACCAGCAGCAGGAAGCCGGGCAATTATTCAACCTGAATCCCCAATACCTCTTTTCTGACCTGAACAGGTTGGTCGCCTCCAACTACACCGCTACCTCCATGCCGGCTAAATACAGGGGGACCAACATATTCTGGAACAACTCGGTCATAGACCGGTCTTCACGGATCACCCATATTGCTTTCCGCACCGCAGAAGAAGAAGAGCAATATACGGAAGACGGGATGCTCAATAATATCCTGAGCTATGAAAATGGCACAGGGGGGCGTTTTTACGACCCCAAAATCAAAAGTTATGCGCGCTATACCGGTTCAAAGCAAACAGGTCTGAAGCAAAATGCAGCAGCGCACCATATCAGTTCCTTCACCCAGACAATGGCAGACGGACGCCGCTATGTGTATGACTTGCCAGCCATGAATAACGTAAGCAGGGAAGTCAGTTTCGCTGTCGATGAAAGTAAAGCGAACCTGTCGAACGGCAACGTCTGGTTTAACAGGGGTACAGACGACGGCCTGGGCAACAATATGGGCAACGATAAATTTTACAGCACCACCAACACGCCGTCTTATGCGCATGCTTACCTGATGACGGGTGTTTTGTCCAACGATTATGTGGATGTACTGGGAGACGGTATGTCCGACGACGACCTCGGGTCTTTCACCAAATTCAATTACACATTGACCGACAATGACTACCGTTGGCGGACACCTTACGACAAAGATACCGCCCAGTATAATCCCGGCTTCTGGAGCGACAGCAAAGATGCCCGGGGAAACTACCTGATCGGTTCCCGGCAGCAATGGTACATCAGGTCTATTGAGACTAAAAATTACATAGCGGAGTTTTATACATCCCAACGGAAAGACGGAAGAGGTATCCAGGCTTCAGTACTGCCCGGCGACTCCAAAATAAATGTTCCTGGTATGGATCTTAAAAACAACAAATCACAGCCCTCGTATTCATACCAGCTCGATTCCATCAGGTTGTACAACAAACATGACCGCTACATCAATAAAGACAATGCTGTTCCGGTCAAAACCGTGATTCTTCAGTACGATTACAGCCTTTGCCGGAATACGCCGAACAGTGTAGATGCCGGCAAGGGAAAGCTGACCCTGAAGAGAATATTCATCAAATATGGTAATTCTGAGAAGAACCTGCTGAGTCCCTATGTGTTTACCTACAGCAGTTCCAACCCGTCTTACGACTTTGCCGCCAAAGACCGCTGGGGCAATTACAAAGCCATAGTGGCCGGCGTGCGCAACTACGAGTTCCCTTATACAGCGCAGCCCGATGATCCTGTAGCGGAAAGCAGCCAAAACACCATGTTGTCTTCGTGGAATCTTACCGAGATAAAACTGCCTTCCGGCGGAAAGATAAAAGTCGATTATGAAAGTGACGACTATGCCTTTGTGCAGGATAAGCGCGCTATGGAGATGATGCAGATCGTTGGGCTGGGCGCAACACCCAACCTGGCTCCGACCAACCAGATCTATATCGATGAGAAAAACATCAACGACTATGTTTACTTTAAAAGAAGGAAAACAAAAGAACGTCCGGGATTGTCCATGAAGGACAACTACCTGGAAGGCCAGGATGTGCTTTGTTATAAATTCTACATGGACATCACCGGCAAGAATAACTATGAATACATAAAAGCATATGCAAAATTTGATGAAGTAGATATATGTCCCAATAATACGGATTATGGCTATGTCAAACTAAGGAGAGATAATGTAAAGGGAATGAACCTGCACCCGGCTACAGTGTATGGCATCAATACCGCACGTTATTATTTACCCCATCTGTTCTACGAGGGGTACCAGGAGAGCAGTGATATTAAGAATGTGGTGAAAGGCATGTTTGCCTCCGGTAAGG
This sequence comes from Chitinophagaceae bacterium, assembly GCA_016786525.1. Taxonomy (GTDB): domain Bacteria; phylum Bacteroidota; class Bacteroidia; order Chitinophagales; family Chitinophagaceae; genus Rurimicrobium. The sequence goes on along the minus strand of JAEUVW010000181.1, from coordinate 4,014 downwards.
AAATGCTGGGGTCTTTGCTGCTGCGTAACCCCTTCAAGCGTTGGGTAAATGAGAGCAGGGGCAAATACATCAGGATACAGGGATCGTCCATCAGGCTGCATACGGCTTCAATGGCTAAAAAAGGGGGCGGCATCAGGGTGAAGCGCCTGGTATTGTCGGATAACTGGACTCAGATGACCGGTACGGAAACTGCAGAGTATGGCAAGGACTACGACTATACCTGTCAGCATCCCCGCTATGGCCTCATCAGCAGCGGTGTAGCCAGTTATGAACCGATGATCGGTGCTGAGGAAAACCCCTTCCGGCGCCCTATTCCCTACACAGCAGACGAAGGTCGTATGCTTCCGGCCATACATTTCTTCCAGGAGGAACCTTTCGGGGAATCATTTTTCCCCGGCCCGTCTGTTGGGTACAGCAGTGTAAAAGTCTCCAGTATCCACAAGGATGCAGGACGATCTTCGCAGGCCGTCGACGAATACCTCTTCTATACGGCAAAGGATTTTCCGATAAAGGTAGAGCACACCCAGATCGATGGGGATAAAGACAAGGTCAACCGTTCCTGGAACAGTTTCGAAAAGCAGGCAGAGTTGATGCAGGGGTATGCTATTGTGCTGAATGACATGCATGGAAAACCCAAAGCAGTCAATAACTATGTAGGGCAGGTTGATGTCGGCGGCAGTGTACTAAGAAAGATCACCGGCACACAGTACAATTACTTCGCCGATGCCGGTAAGTTGAAGAATACGGTAAATGCCCTGGTGCGCAAACGCGGCACCGCAGACAACTATGAGATCAGGCAGGTATTGCTGGGACAGGACATCGATGTTTCGATCGATAGCAGGCAAAGAGTCACGGAAACCTTTATGAACAAGACGAACCTGAACCTGAACGTCTTCATGATGGGCATTTTACCCATCTTCCCCTTTACCGTATTTCACCAGCAAAAGGACAAAACCATAAGCTTCAAATCGCTGGTCACGACCAAGATCATACAACAGTACGGAATGCTCAGGTCCATAGAATCTTTTGATCATGATGCCGTAACCACTACGGAGAATATGTTGTTTGACGGAGAGACCGGAAATGTATTGCTGACCAGGACCAACAACCAGTACAACGACTTTACCTATACCCGGAAAAGCCCGGCTTACCTGGCCTACGAAGGCATGATGCCTGCATATACCAATACGGATTATGAGGAGATTGCCGAAAAGCTGGAGATCAACAGTGCCCGCGAAGGCTTCCTGTACACGACCCATATGGATCGCTTCAGCCCCGGAGATGAAATCTGGGCAGACATCACACCCAGGAGCCAATCGATGAAGAAGCAGCAACCTGTCTATATGAAGTTCTGGATCACTAGTGCATCGGGTGGACGCAGTTGTAATGCGGATACGCTGAAGTACAATGTCGCATTCTGGAAAGCACAAAACCAGATGTGTGGCTGTGGTCCCACGACGTTCTTCTCCCAGATAAGCGGCAATGCAAATATTACAATCTATAACGCATCGGCACCTTCGGTAGTAGTGGCTTCTGGCAGCATTAATACCTTTTTTGCAAATGCCAATACGACACACTATCCCTCATGCTCCGACTCAAGCTACTATTGGAAATGCCAGCTTCCTATAGGCAACTATAACTATACGATCAATGGCGCAGATGTGTTCGGGTCTATGAGTTATACAGCATCTCCTTACTCCGGCACATTCAGTATCGCCAGCGGCAAGGGCATTAGTGTGGCCATGCACAATTGCTTATTGAATAGTGCACCTCAACGGCAGACGGTCGTATGCCAGAAGGTGACAGACCAATGCCTGTTTTATGAATCATCTGATGTACAGGAAAGGTGTATCTATGCCATTGCTCCGCGGTATAAGAATCGCTTTATATCAGGCTCTGCTACCAATACAGCCAGGTGGCCGCTGACAGCAACGACCTATACCAATGTTCCCCTTAAAGTGGCCCGTTCGGGCAGAAGGAATAACCTGGATAAGATGGTGCAGGAAGTGAAGTTTGCGGCCCCGGCGGCGCGCACCCCATTTTATACAGACGCTAAATCCCTGTTTGAGAAAGCCGATAATGTCATTGCGGCTACGGTAACCACGTATACGCATACGGCAAAGAATTATGCAGACGTGCAGAATAAACTGGATATTCCTTTTGTAGCAAAATACGAAGAATTCAATCCTTATGTACTGGGACTGATGGGCAACTTCAGGCCCCTGGCCAGCTATGCTCCCATAGCGCAACGTTCCTATGTCAAGAATCATGCCCGCTACAACGGCACTTACGAAATGAGTCCCTTCTGGGACTTTATGAAGGAAAAGTGTCCGACAGCCTGTGACGGCCTGCATAAGGCGTTGAGCCATAATGATGTCAATACAAAGGCCTGGAAAAAGGCTTCCGCGGTTACAGCTTATGACCCGGGTGGGAACGCTGTGGAAGAGCAGGATGCCATCGGCAACTATTCCGCAGCACAGTACGGGTACAATAAGCAATTGCCGGTGGCGGTAGCATCCAACTCAAGGCTGCAGCATATCATGTTCGAAGGTTTTGAAGACTACAACATGCTGTTGCCGCAGTATGCCTACCTGATGTATCAGAAGCATAACCTGCACAGTGCATTGGCGGAAAGTCTGGGGGACCCGGTAGCAAGCCTTGTCGCCGGCTATCCTTCAGAACAGCCTACTGGAGACCCGGCAGTGTTCTCGCGCAATAACCAGCGTTATTATCTTGTAGAAAAAGCGCCTTCCGGTCTGGGCATGCAATTGTCTTCAGAGGCAAGCCATACGGGTAACTACAGCCTCAAGTTTACGACCAGTAAGAACCTGGTGTTTAAAATAGATACGACAAAGCCAGGTGCGCTGCAGCGCTTTACCCTGCAGTCCAAGAAGAATTATGTATTGAATTTCTGGGCAAAGTCTGCAAGCGGAGCCGCCATCACGGCCCCAATGTTCGATGCCGTTGTGAACCCGATGGGTTCCTCTCAGGCGCGGGTGCTGAATTCCGGAAATATTGACGGCTGGTATTTGGTACAGGTCAATGTCAACCTTGCAGGAATCACTTCCGGTACACCGGCAGAGCTGGTACTCACGGTACCGGCAGATTTATATATCGATGATATCCGTTTGCTGCCTTCAGCGGCAAATATGAAGTGCTTTGTATACCATCCGCTCACATTGAGATTGATGGCCCAGCTGGATGAAAACCACTTCGCTACTTTCTACGAGTACGACCAGGAAGGATTGTTGATCCGTACGAAAAAAGAAACCGTAAGGGGGATTATGACCATCAGCGAAAGCCGCAGGGCAAACACAAAGAAAAACTATTAACATGAAGGCATACCTAACGATAACAATGCTGTTCCTGTGCCAGCTGCATGCGGAAGCCCAGAAGCTCTGGTCCTCCTGCCCCCTGGTAGAGCAGCTGGGGCAAGAGTCGGCAAAGGCGGTCAGTTACGATTATACCGTCATGTTGCAGGATTGGCATACCGGGCAAAAACTGGATAGCCTGGGCGGTCATCTCATCTATAGCCGGCAGCGCTTTATAGACAGCAATACTTTTTCCTTTCATGCCCGCACCGCAGAGGCATATTGCAAGCTTGATTTTGCAGAGCAGACAGCAGAGGTCTTTAAGCTGGACGAGTTGTTCAGGAAGATGAAAATAAAGTTTGATGATGAACCCAACAAAATGAACCTGCTTTCAGCAGACTTCCTGGCAGAGCCGGGCAACAGGGTAGAGTGCGACTTTTCCAACGCTTTTTTCAACCGGGTCCGCATCTATCCCCTTGACGGGCAATTGCTATACGCCCATGCCGATTTCCGGAAGTCCGACAACGCCTGTATCGGCGCCAGGGTGGAATGGAAGGAAACAGAGGACGAGGAGCATGCCTGGAAAAAAGTCATGCATCTCTACAATGTCAGCAACAGCGTACCTGAGTCGGCTTTTGACCTGTCCCGGGTTTTCAGTTTCCGGCAGGGCAAACCCGTACTCAATGGCAAATACGCCCGGTAT
>JAEUVW010000152.1 GCA_016786525.1 Chitinophagaceae bacterium | reverse complement strand
ATCGGTCTGCTTCAGTCTCCTGCCCGCCGCGTCATTGCAGCTTTGTTGCACAACGCCGAAACAAAAGGAGAAACAGCAAGCGCAGAATAATCCTGCATTTGCCGCCGGGGCAGTTCCGGCATACAAAATCGGCTTCCAAGCTCGCATATACAAGTACAACATTTTTAAAACAACATTAAAACATCATAACAATGGCAGACATTAAATCATTAGCAGAACAATTGGTAAACCTGACTGTAAAAGACGTACAGGAACTGGCTGACGTACTGAAAGCAGACTACGGTATCGAACCAGCAGCAGCAGCAGTAGTAGCTGTAGCAGGTGGCGGTGGTGCAGCAGCAGCAGCTGAAGAAAAAACTGCATTCGACGTAATCCTGAAAAACGCAGGTGCTTCTAAACTGAACGTTGTAAAAGTGGTTAAAGACCTGACTGGTCTGGGCCTGAAAGAAGCGAAAGAACTGGTTGACGGCGCTCCTAAAGCAGTAAAAGAAGGCGTATCTAAAGCTGAAGCTGAAGATATCAAAGCTAAATTGATCGAAGCTGGTGCTGAAGTAGAAGTTGCTTAATTCCTACTGATCCCAATCAATAAAAACGGCAACAGTGATGTTGCCGTTTTTTTGTGCCCGCAAGGCCCGCTATTTTACCGTATTTTCGGGTAAATAGCCAATACGATATAAAGCATTATGACGCATCTGAAATAGCCGCCTTGCTGCCGGCATGGACATACCGTGATACCGGCCTTGAACAGGAATTCCGCTTCAGGGATTTTGCTGCGGCATTTGCCTTTATGACCCGCGTAGCCCTGTATTGCGAAAAGCAGGATCATCATCCCGACTGGCACAATGTGTACAACAAAGTGCATATCCGCCTGAATACCCATAGCGAACAGGCTGTCACCGATAAGGACATAGACCTGGCCCGCAAGATCGAAAAGATCCTGCAGGAAAGCCGCTCTTAAGATTTTTGCTGATCTTCCGGGGCAGCCTGATCCCTTTCCTCTTCCACATCCTGCAGGGTATAGAATGCCGCATGAGGGGCCAGCCTGATCGGCAGCCCGATGTATTCCCCCCAGACCTTGGTAAAGGCCGCGCCGTAGTACAGGATGATCGCGGAATAGAACACGAACAGCAACAAAAGGACAAAGGAGCCGGAGGCGCCGAATACCTGGTCTATATTACTGTCTACCAGCAGGATCTTCAGGATAAACTTTCCCAAGGCAAACAGCAGGCTGGTCAGCAGAGCGCCGGAAAGCGACACTTTCCAGTGCGGGCGGCCGTCCGGGATAAAATGCAGCAAGACCGCAAACCAGATGGTGGTAATGAACACCGAGACCAGGAACGAAAGGAAGCCGGTCAGCACAATGCCCGTGCCGGGCAATAACTCATTGATATTGCGGCCAAACAGCAGCTGAAGGCTTTCCAGCAAGCCACCGGATACAAACAGCACCCCTGTGAACAGGATCAGCACCAGCGAGCGCAGGCGGCTGACCATGGAAATCCTGAATTTTTTTTCGGTCCGGAGGTGGATCATCCACAGCTGGTTCATCGAGTTTTTGATCACCCGGAACAGGGTAGTGGCCACAAACATCATAAACAGGGAACCGGCTACAATATCCACCCAGCCATTGACCAGGCCCCGGAAGCCCCGTATCGTCACCACCAGTTGCTCCATGCCCGGGCGCCCCAGTATCGCAGACATGCGTACAAACAATTCCCGGCTGATCTCCTTACGATTGAAGAGCAGGCTCAGCACCTGGACCAGTATAATGAGGATAAAAGGCAGTGCAAAGGTGGCGAAAAAAGCGGTGGCGCCAGCCAGGCGCAAAGGGTCGTTGCTGATCAGCAGTTGGGCTGCCAGCTTAAATTGCCGGGGTATTTCCTTTAGTCGTCGTTGGAACAAATGGACCGTATTTACCGGCAAAAATAAGCGCTTGCAGGCAATGACTGTTCTCCGAAAAGAAAATAAGCGCATTGCTTTGGGTAATAACGCTTATGGTACAGTAATGGCCTTCCTTATTTCAGGTCACAGTCCCCGGCAAAGGCTTCGGCGTAACCATCCAGCACATAGCAGGAATCGATCTGTTGGCTCCTGGGCAGCCCTGTCAGGTTAAATTCCTTTTTATCTCCGCTCAGGTACTTACAATAGCAAACCCCTGATTCTTTCTTCTTGCAGGCCGGCAGCAGACCGGCGAACAGCATGGCTGCTGTATATACGATCACTTTTCTCATAACACAGGTTTTGATTCGGTTCAAAAATAATGCGCCGGGTCAGCATGATATAGTAATTTTATTTATTTTAAGATATTGTAGGGCTGTAATGCTGCCTGATAAATGATTAAGTTTTATATTGGACACATAAGCTGTTATCATGAAAAAATTACTCTTGTACATTGGTACCTTATTATTGTTTTCCGGCACGGTGCAAGCCCAGTATATGTCGGGTAGTGTTTTCCTGAATGGCAGGTACCTGGAAACCGTTGTTGCGCCAAACGGGTCGATGATCTCATCTTCGCCACCACCCCCGGGATATCATGTCGGGGCAGGAACAGCAGGTAGGACTTACGGACTTGTTGCCGACCCTGATAAAGACGGCTGGCTGATCGGCTTTCCGCCCTTCACAGGAGATTACACCGCATTTGGTTACCCCATAGAAGACTGGATTTTGTTTGCCGATGGCAATACCGCCAGGCCGGATGTAGGAAAGTGGGATACAGGCATTACCTCGGGTATGAAAGGAGTGAATACAAGGTATATCGCAACGGCCAAAGAAACGGGAAGTGAATGGCAGGGAAAATGGAACGATCTTGAGCTCAGGCAACTTACCACCGTAAGCCTCGATGGCCTGCATATACGCGTCAACATTGAATTCAACAATAAAGGCACAACAACAATCAGAGACATATATTATGCGAGAAGTTGCGATCCGGATATTGATGGTGAGTTTTGTAAAGCGGTACCACCGGGCAGCTGCCTGGGTTTAAGTACACACAATAAAATTGTAAACCAAAGCCCTGATCCAAAGAGTAGGGTGTGGGCCTATGCGCAGGGGGATAGCCTTGATTACATCATGGGTATAACAACAAATGATTGCAGGGCCAAAGCTTTTTTCCTGGAATGGAATCTTCGGGTCACGGTCAGGCTGGATTCACTGTACAATGAATTAGTGCCGTATGCGCGCTATAGTGTGGGGTATAACTTTTATACTGATGCTGCAATGGGGCTTGTTTTCAAACTGGATTCGTTAAAAGCCGGGGAAAGCACCTCCATTTCCTTTG
>JAEUVW010000150.1 GCA_016786525.1 Chitinophagaceae bacterium | reverse complement strand
ATCCGGAATTCATCCAAATCGCCCGTTTATGGTTTGCCGCCTTCAATGCCCATGACCTTGAAGCACTGCTTGCATTATACCACGAAGACGCCGCTCATTTCAGCCCCAAGCTGAAAGCCCGGCAACCCGAAACTGGTGGCTGGGTAAAAGGTAAAGCTGCGCTGCGCGCCTGGTGGCAGGACTCTTTCGACCGCCTGCCGACGCTGCAGTATACGCCGACCAGCTTTACCGCCAACGAAGAGCGCGTGATCATGGAATACATCCGTAGAGTGGAAGGCGAGGCCGATATGATGATCGCCGAAGTGCTGGAGATCACAGATGGCCTCATCAGCGGCTCGCGCGTGTACCATGCCTGAACCCATATTTAATCTAGCCCCAATATTATTATCTTTGCGCCATGTCAGCATTGCACGTCTATAATTCCTTCACCCGTCAAAAAGAACAATTCACATCCATCACCCCCGGCCATGTCGGGCTTTATGTATGCGGACCTACTGTATCCGGCGAGTCACACCTGGGACATGCACGGCCCTACATCACCTTCGATGTGGTGAACCGCTACCTGCAGCACCTGGGCTATAAAGTGCGCTATGTACGCAATATTACGGATGCGGGGCACTTTGAAGAAGAAGGACGGGAAGCGGAAGATAAGATTGCCGGGAAGGCATTGCTGGAAAAGCTGGAACCAATGGAGCTGGTGCATAAATACACCGAACTGTTCCACTGGGGCATGCGCTTGTTCAACTGTCTCTCACCCAGCATCGAACCCACCGCTACCGGGCATGTCATAGAGCAAATTTCTATGATCGAAGACATCATCGCCAAAGGTTATGCCTATGAAAAGAACGGCTCCGTTTACTTCGACGTCAAAAAATATGCTGAACACTACCCTTACGGGAAGCTGTCCGGCCGCAAGATCGATGAGCTGCTGGAAACCACCCGCGAGTTGGACGGTCAGGACGAGAAGATCAACAAAGTAGACTTTGCCCTCTGGAAAAACGCGCCGCCCGAGCACCTGATGCGCTGGAAAAGCCCCTGGGGCGAAGGCTTCCCGGGCTGGCATATCGAGTGCTCCGCGATGAGCAGCAAATACCTGGGTTCGGAATTCGACATCCACGGCGGCGGCATGGACCTCCAGTTCCCGCACCACGAAAGCGAGATCGCGCAATCGACCATCGCACACGGCCATGCCCCGGCCCGCTACTGGATGCACAACAATATGATCACGATCAACGGGAAGAAAATGGGCAAGAGCTACAACAACGTCATTAAAATGACGGAATTGTTCAGCGGCAATCACCCTATCCTCGAACAGGCTTACCACCCTATGGTCGTGCGCTTTTACATCCTGCAAACACACTACCGCAGCACCCTGGACTTCAGCAATGAAGCCCTGCAGGCCTCGGAGCGTGCGCTGCGCAGGCTTTGGGAAGCGTATGAACTGCTGAAAAAACTACCCCACAAAGGCAATGAACAGGCTGCCGATGCACAACTGAATGAACAGGTACAAAAATTCTGCAATGAATGTGCCGATTTCATGAACGACGACCTGAATACCGCTAAAGTGATCGCCAACCTGTTTGAGCTCAGCTCCACGGTCAATGGCATGAAAGGCGGGCAGATCCGTATGGATGCCCTGGATGGCACAACTTTTGCCTTGCTGCAAAAAACATTCACCACTTACCTTGAAGACATCCTGGGACTGCAGGCGCTTCAGGCCGAGCAAAGCGGCAACAAAATGGAC
>JAEUVW010000144.1 GCA_016786525.1 Chitinophagaceae bacterium | reverse complement strand
AGCAGCCACAGCATCCGGGGGAGAAACGATAGCGCCCAACAGGAAAGCCAGGGGCCAGCTCAGGTCCGGTACCAGCGCATGAGCGGCTACAGCTACCGCGACAGTGGTAAACAAGACCAGCCCCACAGCGGCCATACTAATGGGCCGGATTGCTGTCTTGAATTCATGCCAGCTGGTGTTCCAGGCTGCCGAATACAGCAGGGGCGGGAGAAAGATAATAAAGACGACCTCCGGGCTCAGCTCAATAACCGGAAGCCCGGGTATCAGGCTGATGGTTACACCACACAAGACCAGTACGATCGGGAATGGAAAACGGAACCTGTTGCTGAGAATGCTGAGAAAAGTAATGCCGAATAAAAGCAGGATGATAACGGTGATATTCTCCATTGGGTAAAAATAGAAAGATCGACAAAATATTTATGTAATGAAATAAATTTATAATGAATAATGCCCTGCCTGCCGTTTTAGTTCCCCGGTCTAAAGTTATTTAAATGTAAAGCCTGCCAAAACGTTCGTTTACCAATATTCTCGCGTACATTTGTCTGCTTTTTTTTAAAATAAAAACTTTTTACTTACAACAACTTTTTGTCATTTTTATTACAAATGAACAAACCGACTTACCACGACCTCGTCAATCAGACCTTTGATTTTCCGCAAGAGGGACTTTCAGTAAAAAACAATTACCTGCAGTTTAATGGTTTGGACATCAAAAAGCTGATCGATAAGTACGGAACGCCATTCAAACTGACCTTCCTGCCCAAGATCGGCTCACAGATCAATAAAGCCAAAAAGTTGTTTAACGATGCGATCAAAAAGCACAAGTACGAAGGCAATTATTATTATTGCTACTGTACCAAGAGCTCGCATTTTTCTTTTATCGTAGAGGAGACACTGAAGCACAATGTGCACATCGAAACGTCTTTTACCTACGATATCGAGATTGTCAAGCAATTGTACCGCCGCCGCAAGATCACCAAAGAGACCAAGATCATCTGCAACGGTTTTAAAACCAAAGCGTATACCCGCAACATTGCCAAGCTCATCAACGACGGCTTTAAGAACGTGACCCCCGTACTCGATAACATTGCCGAGTTCGAAGACTATAAGAAAATGATCCGTTCCAAGGACCCGGTGAACATCGGTATCCGCATTGCGACGGAAGAAGAGCCTACCTTCGATTTCTACACCTCACGCCTGGGCATCCGCAACAAAGATGTGCTGGAGTTTTATGTAGACAAGATCAAGGGCAACAATAAGTTCAACCTCCGGATGCTGCACTTCTTTATGAACAAAGGCATCAAAGACGACATCTACTACTGGAGCGAACTGAACAAAGTCCTGCACCTGTATTGCCAGTTGAAAAAGATCTGCCCCGAGCTGAACAGTATCAATATCGGTGGCGGTTTCCCGATCAAACACTCCCTGGGTTTTGACTACGACTATGCCTACATGGCCAACGAGATCGTAGCAACGATCAAGAAAGTCTGCAAGGCCAACAAAGTGGCTATGCCGGACATCTATACCGAATTCGGCTCCTTTACCGTAGGCGAAAGCGGCGCCGTGATCTACAGCATCCTCGATGAAAAGATGCAGAACGACCGCGAGATCTGGTATATGATCGACAGCTCCTTCATTACTACACTGCCGGATACCTGGGGTATCGGGGAGAAGTTCCTGCTGCTGCCCATCAACAAGTGGGACAAGGAATACCAGGAAGTACACCTGGGCGGCCTGACCTGCGATAGTCATGACTTCTATACTTCCGAAGAGCACATCAACGCCGTATTCCTGCCCAAAAATGAAAAGCAACCGGCTACCCGCTCCAAGGATCCGAAAGATATCGAAGCCCAGGAACCGCTCTACATCGGCTTCTTCCACACCGGTGCTTACCAGGATCAACTGGCGGGCTATGGCGGTATCAAGCACTGCATGATCCCTTCGCCGAAGCATGTGGTGGTAGAACTGAATCCCAAAACCGGCGAACTGGAAGACTGGCTCTATGCCAAAGAACAGAGCTACCAGAGCATGTTGAAAATACTGGGTTATATCCGCTAACGATGATACAGAAACCGCTCCCCGGAGCGGTTTTTTTATGATAGGCAGCTGGTGCTTACATAATTCCCATTTTAAAATACCCTTACCAGACGGCGCTTCGTTCAGTCTTTATTTTTGGCCTATTACTAAACCAAAAAATGAAGATTTATGAAAAAACTGTTTCAAACCTTGTGTCTGAGTGTGCTGCCGGCACTCTCCTTTGCACATGCCCATGGCGAGTACCTGGGGCTCATTGCCCACATGAACCACATCAAAATGTGCAGCGAAAATATGGTCAGCGCCCTGCTGAACGACAGCAACAACAGCCCGGAGTTCAAAGCCCGTGTCGTAGACCAGTACAATGAACTGCGCGCGCAGAGCGACCAGGTTATCCTGCAGCTTGAGGCGGACAGCCGCAGCAAAAAAGGCTTGTGCTACTACAATAAGCTGGACAAAATGCTGACGAACAAATCGATGAAGGAGATCAAAAAAGACTATTACGACAAAGGCCATTGCTACCACAGTGCTAAAACCGAGGGCTACGTCTGGAACCTGATCCTGCTCGAAAAAAAACACAATAAGCTGGCTAAGCTGAAAGACGAAGCTTACAGCAAAGGAGATATGAATGGCCTGACAGCCGCTGCCGGTGCCCACAAAGACGGAGACGCCCGCATGTTTGCCGCAGTGAACGATATCAGCTCCAACCGCGAACGCAAAGTAGAACGCATCACGATGATGCTGGACGATCAGCGCCTGTGCCCGGTGCAAAAACTGGTGAAAAAAGTGAAAAAGGAAAAAACAGAGAAAGTGGAGCACATCGTCAAAATCGAAAAAATGCCCACAGGGGCTGCCTGGGGCAACCAGCTGGTAAAGTATAAGAAAACAAAGAAAGTGTGCAAATGTAAATAGGCAGGCGCTTCCCGCAAGCCGATGACAGACCTGTAAGGTTTTCAAAACCTTACAGGTCTTATTATTTAAAACCTTACTGGTCTTATTGCATTATCATCCGGCCACTTTCTGGTTTATATTTGCCCCTATGAGCCCGAACGGTAAACTGAAACTATCCCTTATCCTGAACCTGCTGCTGATCGCAGCGCTGGCAGGCATCTTTACCAGGCAATACCGGAAAAAACAGGAAGAACAAAAGCGGGCAGCCGAAGAGGCTGCAAAGCCGCACCTGTATACCGACAACCCGCAGTACGCGGAGCAGACCGATTTTTACACCCTGTTCGGCACGCAGGCCAACATCGTCATGCTGGGCAATTCGCATTATTACCGCATCCACTGGAACGAGCTGCTGGGCAGGGGCGATGTGGCCAACAGGGGTATCGGCTCAGACATTACCGAAGGCTACCTGAACAGGATGCAGTCCGTATTGTCGGCATCGCCGAAGATTTGTTTTATCGAAGGCGGAGGCAACGATATTTTCTGGAAGGTGCCGGTCGATACCATTTTGCAGCATATCGGGCAGATCACCCGTATCCTCAAAGACCATAAGATAAAGCCGGTCCTGACCGCCCTGTTCTTTGCCGGGCACGATTTCCCGCACAATGACAGCAGCAAGTACAACAACCAGGTTGCTTTGCTGAATGAAGGTCTGCATCGTATGGCCATTGCCGACACTTTACCGATCATAGACATCAACAAACAGCTCATCGATAAGGACCGTTACCTGAAAAGGGAATATGTCCGCGGAGACGGCATTCACTTGACCAGCGCTGCGTATGCCATCTGGCGCGATTCGGTCAATGCCGTATTGAACAGAGAAGGTTTTTAATCATTGATCCCTTATTGAATCCTTTATCGGAGCCTTTCCCCTCCCGGGAGTGCCTGTCCCGCTGAGCGGGAGGAAAGGGTGGGTTTCAGACCATGTACATCAAAACATTTAACGCGGCTTACTTTTCCCAGCCATACAAACTTCCCCCCGCTTCCCAAAGCCTGTCGATACGCCGTTCTACCTCCGGGTCCGGTACCAGCGGCGGGGCATGATGCGGTTTGATGCGGGCGTCAATGATCAGGGGACCGGTACAGCCCCAATGCTTGTTTTCGGTAAATGCACCGACACCGTAAATGTCGTGTGAGGGATTGCAGCGCGTAAAGCTGACCCACAGGAAATTGTTCAGTTCTGCTGTGGTAAACGCTGCATCATCGCAGACCACGATCAAGGCAATATGTTTCAGTGCTGCTGCCTGATCCAGCAATTGCCGTTGCAAGGCATCCATTAAGGAATGTGCCCCGGCATAATCTTCAAAAGCAGGCACCTGCAGGGCCAGGATACCTTTTCCTGCAAGGGCGGCATGCCGGACTACGGCAATATCTTCCAGGAAGGCCGGGATCTCAGCCCCCAATTCCCTTACCGGCTCGCCATAAGCGGCAAAGACGACCTTGCTGCCACTGTTCAGACCCGCACCTGAGTAGTCCAGGGTGTCAATCGTGGTATGCGTATGAAAGTGCACATCCCTTTCCCAATGTATGCGTTCCAGTACAAATTGCAGGTAAGCCGGTATATCGTGCGCGTGCAATTGGTTGCTGTCGTCTGCTGTAATAAACAGGAACTTGGCCAGGCTCAGCTGGCCCGTACCCAGCACATGGTTCGCGATGGTCAGTAATTCCGCCGGCTGCTTTGTCTGTGCGTAAGGTGTGTACCGCTCGCTACCGATGGCCAGCAACAGCGGGTGTACCCCTGCGGCATCCACGGCATGCACCTCCTTCAGGCCGGGTATCTCTTTTTGCAAAGCGGAGCCTGTGAGCTCGTGGATCAATGCTCCGAAGCTGGTATCTTCCTGTGGCGGGCGACCTACTACGGTAAAGGGCCAGATGGCTTGTTTGCGGGCATAGACCTTATGCACCTTCATTACCGGGAAGGGGTGGGTAAGGCTGTAATAGCCCAGGTGGTCGCCGAAAGGGCCTTCTGCTTTGGTTTCGCCGGGGTACACCGTGCCGGTGATGACGAAATCGGCGTCCGTACTGACACAAAAGCCGTCCCGGTACGTGTAGCGGAAGCGCCGGCCACCCAACAAACCGGCAAAGGTCATTTCACTCAGGCCTTCGGGCAGGGGCATCACTGCCGACAGCGTATGCGATGGCGGACCGCCAACGAAACAACTGACCTTCAAAGGTTGGTTTTGGGCATTGGCCTTGCTCTGGTGTACCCCGATGCCCCGGTGCAGCTGGTAATGCAGGCCCACTTCCTGGTCCGGTTCATAGTCATTGCCGCTGAGCTGTATGCGATACATCCCCAGGTTGGCATTCATAATGCCCGGCTTGTCTATATCCTCGCTGTAGACCTGCGGCAGGGTCACAAAAGCCCCTCCGTCCATTTTCCAGTGGTGGATCTGCGGCAGCTCGCTGATGCTGATCTCCTCGTACAGCACCGGCTTCCGAACAGGATTTTTTAAGGGCAATGCATTCAGCGCAGACAACGCTGCAGAGGCATTCGCCAGCGGTTTTTTAAATGCGTCGGCAGGATTGTCTTTTAAAGCAATGATCTTTTGTACGGCAGGCAAGGTATTGCGAAAAATAAATTTGCTGCGTTCCAGGGTGCCGAAAATATTGCTGGCAGCGCGGAAACGGGAGCCCTTTACGTTTTCAAACAACAAAGCCGGCCCTTTCTGTGCATAGACACGCAGGTGAATAGCCGCCATTTCCAGGTAAGGGTCTACTTCTTCTTTGATGCGGACGAGGTGTCCATGTTTTTCCAGGTCCAGCAGGCAATCTTCGAGCGAGGTATACGGCATGCGGCAAAGGTAAACACCGCATGGTATTTTTACACCCGCCTTCTTTTCGGAATTATTGACGCGCTCTTTTGAAAAGGCATATGAGTTGCAGCCCCGAAGGAACAGTTTGACGGCTTATTACTTGCGCATAAAGTCAAAGGCGCCCTTACGCAGGTTGATGCCATATTCGAGGTACGCTTTCAGGCAGGCCAGGAAGTTGGCCCAGCCCTCGGTATTGCCTTTCAGCCACTTCAGTCCTGCCTCATTGTTTTCCATACTGCCTTCGGTAACTGTCACCAGGGTATCGTTGGGGCCCTTTGCTTCCAGCGTCATCGTTACCAGGCACTTTTTGCCGTTTTCGGCATCCCAGTAGAAAGAAACAAACGATGGAGATTCGGTGCGGGCCCCCAGTACCGGGACATTGATATCAAATTCCGGAAAGGTCCAGTTCAGTTCTTTGCCTTCCTCTATACGGCCGCTGCCGCCGGCAATGAAATAGCCGCTCATATGCCTTGGGTCTACGATGGCTTCAAAAACGGTTTCAACCGGCTTTTGCACCTGGATTTTTGCTTTGATGTCTAGTGTGTTCATCATTTTATTGTTTATGTAGCTCAAAAATAGCCTGAAAAAAGTAAAGCGATGATGAAGAAATAGAGGGGCAAACAGGGATATGCTTCAATTTCTGCTATATTTGCGCCCGGAAATATGGAACACAGCGGTACACAGGAACAATGGACGGAGATTATACAGCCGAAAAGCAGTTTGTTTGACCTGCAACTGCGGGAGGTATGGCGCTACCGCGACCTGCTGATGCTGCTGGTGCGCCGCGATTTTGTCGCTACGTACAAGCAAACCATCCTGGGGCCGATCTGGTTTTTCCTGCAGCCCCTGCTGACCACCATTACTTTCGTGTTCGTATTCAACAATATTGCCGGCATCAAGACCGGTACCATCCCGGCCATGCTGTTTTATATTGCCGGCACTACCTTGTGGAATTATTTCTCTGATTGCCTGACCAAGACCTCTACCGTTTTTCGCGACAACGCGGCCGTATTTGGTAAAGTCTACTTTCCCAGGCTGATCATGCCGCTTTCCATCGTGGTCAGTAACCTGATCAAGCTGGGGATACAATTCGTTTTGTTCCTCGTGTTCTGGCTGTATTTCCTTCTCACTACCGACTCCGTTGAGCCGAACTGGACCATCGTGCTGCTGCCCCTGCTGGTGCTCATTATGGGTGGACTGGGCCTGGGTTTTGGTATGATCGTCAGCGCAATGACCACCAAGTACCGCGACCTGGTGTTCCTGCTCACTTTCGCCGTCCAGTTGCTGATGTATGCCACCCCGGTTATTTACCCCATCAGCTCGCCCGGCATTAACCCTACTGTGCGCAAAGCTTTGATGATCAATCCGATGTCGCCGGTTATCGAAACCTTTCGTTACGCGTTTACCGGTGCCGGTGGCGGTGTTTTTTCCTGGGGGGCTTTGGTCTATGCCATCATTTTTACCCTGTTGGTCGTATTGGCGGGCGCCCTCATTTTCAATAAGGTGGAAAAGAGCTTTATGGATACGGTATAGTACCGCTTTATTTGATTGCTTGCGTATTCAGGAACAGTTGTTTCATGTAGGCCAGGCCTTTTTGCCGGGCAAACGCGATATTCCGCTGCGGGATCGCTGTTGCATCTTTATGCCGGCTGATCGCTTCACTAAGGCTGTCTTCGCGCAGGATGTGCAGCATCGGGTAGGGTGAGCGGTTTGTGTAATTGGCAGGGTCATCCTGCTTGCTGCCGCCAAAACAGTATTGAGGGTGGAAGCTGGCCAGCTGGAAAATGCCTTCAAAACCTTTCCGTACCAGCTGTTTTTCGGATTGTTTCAAAAAGTCAAGGTAGGCCCTGAAGTGCCCGTACGCATCGGGAAAGATCAGCAGGCTGGTGCTGATATCAGGCTGTGCCGTGAGCAGATCCAGTTCAGACAACAGCAATGAAGCATGGGTATGGAGGGCGCTTCCTTCGATTACGGTATAACGGATGCTGTCTTCCACCACCACCTGACGGGCAAAAGGGCAGAAGTTGCAGCCGATCACTACATCCGAAATCCATTTTTTTGTTTGCGCAATTACTGTTGCTTCTTTCATACAGGTGGCTGGTAAACGGCGAAGTTAAGCCCGGCTTTTTAAACTTGAACGCCCGTTATCCCTTACCTTTGCGCAGCAAAATTTATGGTGAAGATTGGCAATATAAGCTTACCGGATTTCCCCCTGTTGCTGGCGCCTATGGAGGATGTCAGCGACCCGCCTTTCCGCGCGGTCTGCAAAGACTATGGGGCAGACCTGATGTATACCGAATTTATCTCTACGGAAGGGCTCATCCGCGATGCGATCAAAAGCAGGCAGAAACTGGACATTTTCGATTATGAGCGTCCCGTCGGCATACAGATCTTCGGCGGCGATGAGGAGGCCATGGCGCTTTCGGCCAAAATTGTCGATGCCACCCAACCGGATCTGCTCGATATCAATTTCGGTTGCCCGGTAAAGAAAGTGGTGTGCAAAGGCGCAGGAGCCGCAGTACTGAAAGACATTGACCTGATGGTGCGCCTGACCAAAGCCTGTGTAGACAATACCAGCCTGCCCGTAACGGTAAAGACCCGCCTGGGCTGGGACGACAACAGCAAGAATATTGAAGAAGTAGCCGAGCGTCTGCAGGATGTGGGTATTAAAGCCCTGAGCATCCACGGCCGCACCCGTGCCCAGCTGTACAAGGGCGAGGCGGACTGGACCCTGATCGCAAAGGTGAAAAACAATCCGCGTATCAAAATACCGATCTTCGGCAATGGCGATATCGACAGCCCGCAAAAGGCAAAAGAATACAAGGAGCGTTATGGCGTGGACGGTATTATGATCGGTCGCGCAGCCATTGGTTATCCCTGGATCTTCAGGGAAGTAAAGCATTACCTGGCTACCGGGGAACTACTGAGCCCACCGACGATACAGGAGCGGCTCGCCGCTTGCCGCAAGCACCTGGACGGCTCAATGCAGTGGAAAGGTGAAAAGCTGGGTATCCTGGAGATGCGGCGTCACTATGCGAACTACCTGCGCGGCCTGTCGCATGTAAAAGAATTCCGCAGCCGCCTGGTCAATACGATGGAGCCGCAAGAAATTTACGGTATCCTGCGCGAAGTGGAAGAGCATTATTCGAATGAGGTGATTCGTTAATTTGGCAATGTGACAATGATCTAATTTGACAATGTGACAATTCGGCAATTATTCATTCATCATTATTCATTCCTCTAAGTATTATTCATTGTTCATTTTCAATTTTTAATTAAAAAATTTTTCAATTAAAAAATGTTTCCTCCCTACCTGAAACCCGGCTCCCTGATCGGCATCACCTGTCCCTCGGGTTATGTATCTGCAGAACGCGTACAATATGCCGTTGTGGTATTGGAAAAATGGGGCTTCCGCTGCCGCCTGGGCAAAACGGTGGGCAATGAATTTCATTATTTCTCCGGGGATGACGATACCCGCCTGGCCGACCTGCAACAGATGCTGGATGACCCGGAGGTCGACGCTATCCTGATGGGGCGCGGTGGTTATGGCCTGAGCCGCATCATCGACCGCATCGATTTTACACAATTTGTGCAGCAGCCCAAATGGATCTGTGGCTTCAGCGACATTACCGTATTGCACAGTCATATACAGGCTCAGTTTGGTATCCCGACCCTGCATTCCGTGATGTGCGGCGCCTTCAAACCGGAGACGGAAACATCAGATTATATACTCAGCTTGCGCAAAGCCCTGAGCGGCGAAGCGCTGCACAATATCATCCCTGCCTCGCCGTACAATCGTACGGGTACAGCGGAGGGCGTACTGGTGGGTGGCAACCTGGCCATGCTGGCGCACCTTACCGGTTCCGTTTCTGAGATCGATACAGAAGGCAAAATCCTGTTTATCGAAGACATAGGCGAACACCTGTACCAGCTGGACCGCATGCTGTATAACCTGAAACGCAGCGTTAAACTAAAAGGTTTAAAAGGCCTGCTTGTCGGCAGCTTTACCGATATGGAAGACACGGAGCGCCCCTTCGGGCAAAGCCTGGAACAGATCATCCGCGATAAAGTAGCGGAATACAATTTTCCCGTCTGCTTTGGGTTCCCCTGCGGGCACCAGGAAGTAAACCATACCCTGGTGCTGGGCGCCGCTTACCGGCTTTCCGTGACAGAAAAAGAAAGTGTATTGGCGTTACTGAATGCGGCCGGGAGTCGTGTTATTTCATGAAACATGAAATTTCCTGCATCATTGCCCCGGATATGAAGTAATGCCAGCATAGCCCTTACACAAACAACAGTACCAGCGTAAGCACCACGCCTGCCAGCGCATAGACCAGGCCGGCCTTGAATATCTTTGTTTTGGGCAGGTACATCCAGAAAGCCGACAATACGAAGAAGAGCAGGGAGCAGCCGAAGAAGATATTCAGCCAATACAAAGGGTCGTTCGTAGTGGCCTTGTGCAGCTTCGTCATCTTTTCCAGCACAAAAGGCAATTCGCTTTTGCTGATGCGGGCCACACCCGTTGTCTTGTTGTATTCCCCGTTTTTGAAATAGATGATATCGCCTTCTTCCTGTTCAAACTGGTAGCGTTTCAGCTTCAGTGCTTTGCCCAGGTGCAGGGCGTCCACACCCGGAGCGATCTGCTCCGTAGTGATGCTTTTCTTTTTCAGAAAATCCGTTTCGCGGAAGATCAGCACAATCCCGCTGAGGGCGTATACCGCCATAATGCCTGCCAGGAAAAAGCCCAGGTAACGGTGCAGTATGCGCATGGAAAGTTTTTTCATAGCCGCGAAGATAACTTTTCCTGCTTTGAAGGAATAAGGGAAACAGAAGCTTAATAGAACGGTAGGGGCAATTACCCTTGCGGTTCATACACCAGCTGCACCACACCCGAGCGGAACGTACGCGTATCCTTCAGGCGCAGCCCTATGCGTTGCTGCAGGTCTTCAAACAAAGGCTTGCCGCTGCCCAGCACGATGGGGTGTACCGATATACGGTACTCATCGATCAGCCCCAGCTGTATAAAGCTTCTGATCAGGCCGGCACCGCCGTACAGCCAGATATCCTTACCGCCCTGTTGCCTGATCCTGTGCACAGCCGCAGCAATGTCTGTGCCGATAAAAGTGGCCCTTTCGTCCTGCCGCAGCTGCTGTGAAAACACGAATTTCTGTTTGGTATGTATGGCATCCCAAAGCTGTTGCTCTGCGGTATCAGCCCCGGCCTGTGCCTGGTAATTGCCCCAGGCATCATAGCTTACCCGTCCGTAAAATATCGTGTCGATACTGTCCAGGAACCCGCCAAAATTCATGTCGTCGTCCATGATGCACCAGTCTATCTCCCCTTTGGGGCCTTCTATAAATCCGTCCAGGCTTACGGCCAGGTCCAGTATTACTTTTTTCATGCTTCAGTGTTTTAGAGATATGGTATGTCAGGGTTCATCGCAGGTATATTCCAGTATATCTCCCGGCTGGCAATCCAGGGCTTTGCAGATCGCTTCCAGGGTGCTGAAGCGTATGGCCTTTGCTTTACCCGTCTTCAGGATAGAGAGGTTGGATAAAGTCAGTTCTACCTTTTCAGAAAGTTCATTCAGCGACATTTTCCTTCGGGCCATCATCACGTCCAGGTTTACAATGATCGGCATAGCTATACAGTTAGTTCGTTTTCGGATTGAATAGCGACACCCCGTTTGAAAATCTGTGCAATGACCAGTAAGGTCAGCCCCATAAACAGCCATACATCGTCTGCATCCAGGCGCAGGTACCGGATGTCCGGCAGCTTTATTCCCTGCGCAGCCAGGTACCCTGCGTATGCTGAGCCTGCCCGGCAGCACAATCCGATCAGCAGGGAAAGGTACGCAATGCGGGACAGAAAACGGCCCAGTTGCGGGCTGAATGGCTGTGGCGAATCCAGTTTCTTGTCGTACAGGATGGTAACGACGAGGTAAAACAGTACGGCTTTGAGCACACCTGTAATGCTCATCAGTATCGTAATTTCGAGGAAATGCTGCGGGTAAGAAAACAGGCCGGAAAGGTCTACATCCTGCCACAGCCACAGGTTTTTGACTATAGCGGGGTTGACCGCAGCGAAGAACGCACACACGATAAAGCCACCGGCTTCAACGCCCAGGCCCACAAACAGAATCCAGGCCAGGATGTGCAGGATGCGGAGCATCTGTTTTGTAGTCATTTTCTTTCGATTTGATACTGTAAAAGTATAAAAATTTATTGAAAAACAATAAAAATATACTTTTTATCGAAAAGTGACTTGCTTTATTCCTGTACCCGTTTCATCGGGAAAAGTTTCCGCTGTGCCGTACCGTTGCGCGTACCTGAAATTTCGGCCAGCAGTGAATCAGGAGTGATGAGCGTATAGGATATGCATTGCGGAAAATCGTGTGCCGGGTTTTCGAAAACCAGTTTACCCGGGGAGACTGCTTTGGCAGTAAACCGTACCGGCAATCCCCTGTTTTGCCGTGTCACCGCCGGGATATAGTACAAAGTCCCCTGTTCGCTGAGCAGGTATATGCTTTCCAGTACTACAGTATCCCCGCTTTTCAGCATAAAGCTTTTTCCCGACAATCCGGTATCGCTTACCCTTGTCCAGCATTCGTAGACCGGTCCCCGGGCACCGTGGTACACCCAGCTGCCGCGTAGCCAGTTCGCCGGCTGTACTCCGCTGTCTGAAGGCTGCTGCCAGCTGCACAATACTATCAATACGACAATAGGAAACAGTGTTTTCATCTTAGCGTGTAGCATGCAGACCCAGTTTATTGCCTTCCGTATCGGTGAACAGGGCGAAAAACCCCATTTCAGGACTGATCTGCGTTTTGGGCACCAATACCTTGCCGCCATTGGGCTCTATTTTGTCCAGCATGCTTTGCAGGTCCTGGCCTGCATTGATATAGATCACCGTACCCTCTGCTGTAGGTTTATAGTCCGGCCCCTTAGCCAATACCACATTCACGGTTCCTTCCTCATTCGGTATAATACCCATCTGTGTGCCCTGCATATCCGTTGCTTCGATAGGCACACCTAAAACAGCCTGGTAAAAAGTGACCGCCCTGGCAAAGTCAGCCACAGGGATTTCTATGATGGAGACGAGATTGTTCATATGCTTTGTTTGATTGTTTACCTGTTCTGTACCGGTTTGCAGCGCCGCGCTGTCTTTGTTGCCTGCATTGCGGCAAGACCCTATGCCGATCAGCAGCAGGGTATAGAGGATTGCTTTTTTCATGTTACCTGTCTTTTTTAAGATGACAAGGCAAAAGTAGGGTGCAGGCCAGGCCGGAAAATTGTACAAATGCGACAACTCAGCCTGGCTTATAAAAAAGTGCCGAGAGTGCCATTTGTCCCTTATCGGAGAAGGCTTTGGGATTCATACCGGTCAATTCTTTAAAGTCCCTGATGAAGTGCGCCTGGTCGTAATACTCGCTTTCGTACGCGATGCTGGTCAGGCTTTCAGCTTGTTCACTGAGCATAATCTTCAGTGCCGTTTGCAGGCGGATCACCTTACCCAGTTGCTTGGGCGTCATGCCGACCTGTTTCAGGAAATTTCGTTCCAGTTGGCGCCGTTTGGGCAAATTGTCTCCGAGAATGGTATGAATAGCGGTACCGCCGCCGCTGGAAAGCAGGGTGTCTATGGTCGATTTGACGATCTTATCGATGGTGTCCTGATCGCTGAGCCGGGCCAGCAGGAAGTCCCGGACGATGCAGATGCGTTTCTGTGTATCGGCTGCCGCCGTTATTTTTTCCCCGAGTTCCTTGGCGGCCTTTTTGCCGAAAAGTATATCCAGCGGTGTTTCCTTATCATTGAGGTCCCTGGCCGGCACGGTCAGGAAATGGGCGAAGCCGTAAGGGTAAAAACGCGTACCGAACGCCTGCACATAGCCTGTGGGTTCAATGACAAATGCTTCGGTGATCTGCCCCACTACCATAGCCCGTGGTTGGGTGATCCATGCATCCCCCTGCAGGCGCCTGATATCGTCGCCCAGGGTAAAGATCATTTCCATACAGCCGTCTGGTAGTATACGTTGCTGTTGCCCCGCCGCTTCGGCCGGTACCTCGAGGGTCCAGAAGCATTTGACCAGGAACTCCAGGTCGGCGGGCGGATTATAGGTTTGGTACTGCATCAGGCTTGTGTTTTACAGTGAGGAACGGTACAGCCTGCGTATCGATGCCAGCTGTGCCAGCAGCACAACAGGGACAATAAAAACAGGCAGCCAGCTGAAGGGAAAGTACAAAAGAGCAATATTCGGTTGTTCGAATGCAAACTGCTGTATGGGAGAAGGCGCAGACAGCAGGGCATGGACCACGATATTGAGTAAAAGGCCCAGGCTAACGATATTCCAGGCCAGCAAGCCTTTCCTTCCTATGCGTTTCCGGTCAAAAAACAGCCAGGCCACCAGCGGAGCGCTGATACCGGCAAAGATGTCAAAGTTGCGTCCTTCAAAGGTCATGAGCCGGGGTACCTCTTTGTGCAGGAACAGCCCGTACAATACCAGTTCTACCGGTATACGGATCGTGTGCAGCCAGGTCAGCTGCTTCAGCGGCAGGCTGTCTGTATAATGCCTGCCTTTGCCTGTGGCAAACAACAGCAGGATAAAAAGCAGGGCAGGGAAAATGCCCAGCAGCATGATCTTTGGAGGAAAGGATGCCGTATCCCTGCTGTAGATGCCGTACAGCGGCAACAGGGCCTGCAGCAGCAGCCAGGCACAAAGAACAGCCCCTACTTTCAATGTGCCGCCGTGCCCGGCACTGCGGTGCGCCCACAGGAAAAGCAGCAGGGTAGCCAGGGTAGTACCGGCAAAGCTAAGAATGAGGTAAGCAGGTAAGGCAGAGATCATGAACAAGTGCTTGCTTGCCCGAAAGTAAGAAAATTCCTTTCCCGCTTCTCCTGCCTGTCGGGCATTTCCGGTTTTGCAAAGCTGGGTCAGATCAAAGTATGGATTCCTTCCGGCCAAGCCAGGACCGGTACTTTATAATGGAAATCCGTGCTTAACTGTCCTGCCGACACCAGGAGCCTGCCCGCGGCAGGCAGGACATCTCTGCAATAGCTTCCCCAAAGTCTTTCAGAATATACATTATGACAGCCCCGGTACCTATTACGGCAGCACGGTGGCAAAAAAGCGCATCCCGGCTAACAGAACTTTAGGATAGCACAGCGGGCATTGGTCATTGGTCTTTTACTTTTGGGCAGACCAAAAAACCAAATACAATGAGCAAGAAAATAGCCATACTGGCCACACATGGATTTGAAGAGTCCGAATTGTCTTCGCCTAAGGAACACCTGGAACAACAAGGCTGGACGGCCCACATTGTCAGTCCCGAACCTGGCAGCATCAAGGCCTGGGCAGACAAAGACTGGGGCAAAGAATACCCGGTAGACAAGACCCTGGCCGAAGCCCGTCCCTCAGACTACGATGCGCTGGTATTGCCCGGCGGTGTGCTGAATCCTGATAAGCTGCGGGTAAATGACGAGGCGCTGGCTTTTGTACAAAAATTCTTTACCGAGGGGAAACCCGTAGCGGCCATTTGTCATGGTCCGCAAACCCTGATCAATGCCGGTTTGGTACAGGGTCGCAAAATGACTTCAGTACAGGCCATCAGCAGGGACCTGCAAAATGCAGGCGCCCATTGGGTGGACGAGGAAGTAGTAGCAGACAATGGCCTGGTGACCAGTCGTACCCCCAAAGACCTGCCCGCCTTCAACAAGAAGATGGTAGAAGAAATCAGGGAAGGCAGGCATCCACGCGGATAATGTTGTACAGGCCTGTGCGGTTTTCAAAGTCTTGCAGGTCTAAAGTCCATGTGTATTGCAGCCTAGCGGTATCAGCAGCAGTTATGCTTCAAAGTCCCGCATAAATTGAAGTGTTTGGGCAGGGTAGCGTTGTGCATTGGTGCCGGTGATCAGGAAAGCATCCACTCCCTGCTGGCGCAACTGGGCATAATCGGCAATTTCTGCAATAGCGGGGAAGCCCTTTTCTCCAATGCCCGGCAGCAGGCCCGTAGCCACGATCAGGCGTTTCCCCTGCGCACGGCACAGGTGGATGAGCTGCTGCTGGAAGGCAAACAATTCCTTAGGGCGGCAGGCCAGGGACAGGTCGCCGCGACCCAGCATCAGGGTCTGGCTGCATGCCAGTATACCCTGTAGCGCGTCGTCATCAAGGAGTGTTTCGATCTTGGGGATGATGTCTGCTGCAGGCTGCAGGGCCTTCAGGCAAAGAATATCCTCAGGCTGCCGGGTAAAGGATACCACAAACTTCAGGTTGTCGGGCACATCGCTCATCTGCTGCACCAGCTTCAGGTCTTTTTCCGAATGAGCGGCAACGGTAAAAGGTTTGTTTTTGACACTCAGCGAGCGGTTGGCGCTGAGGCGGAAGGTATTCAGCGCTACGCAGTGCACAAAAGCGGAAGACACTTCCTGTACCCTCATGTTCAGTTCATCATCTGCGATGCTGATGGTATCGCCGCTAGCCAGGCCGGGAAAGTCGGCGTGGTCAAAAAAGTTGTCCAGCGGGATGCCTGGCAACTGGTAATCCGTCTCCGCCGGCACCAGCATGTAAGCCCGGCCTGCCTGTATTTCAAGATCCTCCGCTAGCTTGCCTACCGCCGGTTTCCGTCCGGGAAGGTCGATCAGGATGTCCATGTCCAGGCCCCGGCTGACGATCTGCTCCTGTATTTCCTGGATGCGCTGCAGGAACAAATGTTCCGGCAAGCCTTTATAGATCAGTCGGATGGCTTTG
>JAEUVW010000130.1 GCA_016786525.1 Chitinophagaceae bacterium | reverse complement strand
CATCAGCCCATGCATGCCCCATACCTCGAAAAACTCGTTCATTTTATAGCTAAGACCCTGCGGATCGTTTGCCTTGATGAGTCCTGAGAAAATAAACAATGCACCGACAATGAGGCGCAATAGCCAGAGGATGTACTTCATAGTGTTTCGAGATTTAGCGTGAGTGCTTCAAAAATAAGGTAAAGTTCCAATGTCCGTTGTTGCCGGTTTGTAAATCCTAAGCGCCCTCGCCGATCCGGATCAGCGCAAAAATGCCATAGTTCACAATATCGGCAAAGTTCGCATCCGCCCCTTCAGAAACGCTGACACTGCCGTCGTTGGCGATGATCTGCCGGATGCGCAACAGCTTCACCAGAATCAGGTCTACAAAGGATTCCTGCGACAGTTCGCGCCAGGCTTCGCCATAATCATGGTTTTTGCGCAGCATCAGTTCCTTTACGGAGCTGGCCTGTGCTTCATAATACGCTTTGGCCTGTTCTGCGGAGAGATCAATGGAGGTACCGGCCGGTAAGAAATGCTGGATCAATGCAATAATGCTGTAATTGACAATGCCGACAAACTCATTTTCTATCGGATCGTCTACCAGCTGGGTTTTATTTTCCTGTATCTGCCGGATGCGCCAGGCCTTGATGTAGATCTGGTCAACGATGGAAATAGGGCGCAGCACCCTCCAGGAAGTGCCGTAGTCGGCAGCCTTGCGGGTGTACAGGTCTTTGCAGGCGTCGATCACGCGGTCATATTGGGTGATTGTATTGGTGTTGATGCTTGTCATGCTTTGTTGTTGATTTTCGGCTACCTTTATCGCCTCTGTACCGATTCTTTTCAATGGGCTTCAAAAATACACTTTTACCGGTTGCCACTTTGCTGCAAAGTAAAGGAAACTTACTTGACCTTTCGCAACCTGTAGTGATGGGCATTATCAACATCAACCCGGACAGTTTCTACGCGGCAAGCAGGAAGCAGGATACGGAGGCCGTGCTGATGCAAGCCGGGAAAATGATCCGGGAAGGGGCGGCCATCCTCGATATCGGCGGGGCTTCTACCCGGCCCGGAGCCGGGGTAATAACACCGGATGAAGAACGCAACAGAATTTTGCCGGCTATCGCAGCGATCAGCAAACAGTTTCCCCAGACCTGGATATCTGTAGACACTTATCATGCCTCTGTGGCGGAGGCGGCCGTACAGGCTGGCGCCCATATGGTCAACGACATCAGTGCCGGCAGCTTTGACGAACAGATGCTGCAAACGGTAGCCCGCTTAAAAGTGCCTTATATTGCCATGCACCTGCGCGGATCGGCAGCAAGCATGCACGAACAGTACCAGTATGACAATATTACATTGGAGGTAATCGACGAGCTCCGGAAAGTCTGTGAGCGCTGCCAGGCAGCAGGAATTACGGACCTGATCCTGGATCCGGGATTTGGCTTTGCCAAAAAAGCAGCACAAAGCTTTGAATTGCTGAACCATATGGGCCTGCTGCGCCTGCTGGGAAAGCCCCTGCTGGCCGGCCTGTCCCGCAAATCCATGATCTACAAAAGCCTGGATACGGATGCTGCACAAGCACTAAACGGCACCACCGCCCTGCATATGGTGGCCCTGCAGCAGGGCTCCCAAATGCTCAGGGTGCATGATGTGCAAGCGGCAGCAGAAGCCATCCGCTTGTTCGGCATGCTGTAAGCAATACTTTCCTGTTGAATCAATAATTTTCTACTATCTTTCGCCCATGCTTTCATCATTACTGCGCAAAAAATCCATTCACCAGATACAAAAAGATGCTGCTGAAGGGTTTGGCGACGGGGAATCGTCCGGCCTGCACAGGGTACTCGGTGTGCGCGACCTCACCTTTTTTGGTATGGCTGCC
>JAEUVW010000115.1 GCA_016786525.1 Chitinophagaceae bacterium | reverse complement strand
TAAAGGCAGCGGAACCTTCAAGATAGATCACCCCCTGGACCCTGAGAACAAGTACCTGTACCACAGCTTCGTGGAAAGCCCGGACATGATGAACATCTACAACGGCAATATTGTAACAGACAGCAAAGGATATGCTACAGTGACGCTGCCGGCTTATTTCGATGCGCTGAATAAAGACTTCCGTTACCAGCTGACCTGCATCGGTACCTTTGCACAGGCTATTGTAAAGAATGAGATCAGCGGCAACCAGTTTAGGATCCAGACCAGCGAGCCTAATGTAAAAGTAAGCTGGATGGTAACCGGTGTACGACAGGATAAATATGCCGAAGCGCATCGTGTCGTTCCTGAAGTAGAGAAAGAGCCGGAACTGAAAGGTTACTATCTGCACCCGGCAGAATGGAACCAACCGGAATCAAAAGGTACGGACCAGGTGACCAGGCCTAAGACCCAGCCTTTGCAGAAGCAATAAGAAGCACTCCTGTTTTTAAAAGTAAAAATGCCTCAATCATGTATTGAGGCATTTTACTTTGGATATTGGGGAAATGGGTACTGCTGTTATTCAACAGAGAGTTCGAGTGTCCTGACCTTGTCGTCGTCGCGGAAGCTTTCGCTGCCCTGCATTTCAAAAAGCCGGTGGAAGCGGTTGCCGGTACAGTCATAAAAACTACCGGCTACCTGTATGCGATAGCGGCCTTTTGCCCAGGCCTGTGCCGGTCGCAGCAGCAGGTTGCTGTTGTTTTCCTGTTCCAGGGTAAAGGCTACTTCTTTGCCGGCCTGGTCCACCATGGAAATTCCTGCCACGGCTGCGGCATGGTCTGCTGCATTGTTCAGGCGGATCAGCACAGGTTCCGTTGTGCCGGAGGAAAGCTTTGTGGTTGCCGAAACAATTTTGAGCCGTTCTTTCAGCTCCTGCCCTACATGGTACGTATGTTGTGCGGAAGCTTTCAGGGCTTGCCCGTAGCGGTCTTTCAGGCTGCTGTCGGCCAGCAGGGTATATTTCCTGCCGATGTCGAATACAGGTCCGATATAGCGGATACCGGACTTTACCCTTCCGGGATGGATCATCAGGACAAGGAGGCGGCCACTGTCCAGCCAGAAACTGCGCTGCCGCCAGGTATTCGGGATCAGCTGCCCGGAGTCGTTGTAGATATGGATCTTCTTCCAGGCCTGCTGGTCTTGCTGCATGGCCTGTGTAAAGCGCACATGGAAGAACAGGATGTTTTTGGGTATGCTGTCGGACAAGGGGTAAATAGCAGCCACGGACGCGGGGACCTCAGGGACCAGTAACGGATCGGCCGGTACGGACAGCAAAGTGTCTGCATAGCCTGCCGCCTTTACCAGGAAGCGTTCACCTGCGGCCAGGGGATACATCGGCGTATAGCAAAGCGTATTTCCCGAACGCTGGTAATGACCGGCCACAGGGCTTGCCGCGGCTTTATTGTCTGCAACAAAATACAGTTTGGGTTGTGTGCTGTCTTGCGGACCGTTCAACTGTAAACAGATATCAGGGCGCTTCAGGCTCCCTGATATCTGTATGTTTTTCTGCTGCGCCCCAAGCGGGCCGGAACAGCAGATATGGGTAAGGATACAACAATAAAAAAATCGCTTCATGAACGGATGCTTACTGTACGGAGAAAATCTGCTCTGCTGCTGCCCCATCTTCAGACCATGCTTTGAGCACATACTGGCCTTTGGCAAAGCCGCTCACATCGATAGTGGCTGCGGGCGTGTTGGCCTGGGCGGTGTGTACCAGCCTTCCGTCCATAGAGAATACCTGCAGGGTGCTGGCTCCGGTGTTGTTCAGGTCGATGTTGAGGGTTTGCTGTGCGGGGTTGGGATATACGCGCAGTGCGGTGGCTGCATGAACTTTCTCTACAGACAGCGGGGTTGCTTTCGTAGCGGTTTGCAGCATTTTCAGGGTTCCTCCTGTTTCCAGGACCACCAGGCGGAATTCATCCCAGTAAGCAATACTTGTGTAAGTGGTGGTACCGGCTTCTTTGAATACGTCTGCGGGAATACCGGCTTTAGGTGTACCGGAAGTTTCGCGCAGTTCGAGTGCATCGCTGTTGTATTTACCGGCTGTTACAGGGGTGCCATCCAGCAAAGTTTCGCCCAGGCGGTACAGTTTATTGTCGTGCAGGTCAAACAGCCAGTCTTTACCATCGTGGCGCTGGAAGACTACTTTTGTAGACATACCAAATTGCACGTTGAAATCTTCTGTTACCTGTACTGTGCCGGAGCCGGACAGGCCTGCTACATCCATTGAAAAGCCGGGTGCGCAGGTGGTGACGCCCATGAGGCGGTGCTTGGATTTAACCATGCCGTAGGTCATGGTTTCCAGGGGTGCTTTCGTGCTGTAAGCGCCTCCCCAGTTGGATTTGAACATGGAGGTTGCTTTTTGCGTTACTGCAGCGCCATTGGTAAAAGGGGAAGCGATGGTGGCCACAGCGCCGTCCAGGGAGAAGCCTCCTGAAGAAGCGTACAGGTTGCCATTGCCATAGGTCATGTCGTTTACGGTAAAGGTGCTGCCCCATGCAAGTTTGCTGTAAGTAATGTTTTTCAGGTCAACCAGGGTGACGTTGGCGCCATTGTTCCTTACTTTGAATACATAGCTCGTACCGGATGCTTCAGCCAGCACATAGACTGCTTTAGAGATCGGGTTCACCTCGATGTCAATCACCGTAAGGCTTACCCCACCGGCTACGGGTTTCAGTTTGCTGTTCACAAAGTCGGGTATGGAAGTGATGGCATTCGGGACTTTTTCTGCAGCAATCGTGTCATTGATGTCCAGCGCATAAAGCGATGTTTTGTCCGCCAGCAGCAAGGCTACATGTGTTCCGTTGGAGGCCAGGGCCATAGCGGCGATACGGTCATTTTTCAGGTCTCCTTTTACCGGCGACTTGAGTAGTGGATTGGCAGCTCTGCCTGCAAGCACGGCGCCCAGCATGAAACAAGTGAATAGTGTTTTTTTCATCGTTTTGGATTTTGTTTTTAAGGATTAAAAAAAAGGGTGCGCTTCCTTCCGGAAGTTCATAGCTAAAGACGCATATTTTTAGCGCCGCGTTGGTAGAATGTTCCAAAGAGACTTAATAAATGACCAAAGGCGTTGATCATCTTTTGGTCCTGTCCTGTAGGGATAAAAGCAAACACCCTGTTCTTTTTGAACAGGGTGTTTGCTTTTGGATATTTGTTTCTTTTTCGTTTACCGTATCAGGGTCACATCTCCTTTGAAGGTCTCTGTGGTGCCATCGGGGTAACCTACGCGGATGATGTAGTTGTAAGCACCCATATCCTGCGCTTTGCCCTTGTACG
>JAEUVW010000103.1 GCA_016786525.1 Chitinophagaceae bacterium | reverse complement strand
GCGGAATTGCTGAAAGTGGATGAGGCCGGTATGGTAAACCTGGTGAACAAATTCATCCGGGACCGTATCGACCAGGACAGGCGGCAACAGCAAAACAGGGAACCGGAAGCACAACAGGACTTCAGCAGCGCTCAGGAGCCGGAAATACCGGCGCATACAGAAGGCACACTGGACGAGGCGCAGGAATGGCAATTGATCCGCGTGCTGATCCAATACGGTAATAAACCTGCAGAAGGCTTTGCGAACATGGCCCAGCTGATCTATACCCGTATCGATGCCGAACTGATCGAGATCAGGGACGCTGCGCTATTCTATAAACTATACTTTGACTATGTCACAGAGCACGGTGAGTTGCCTGCCCTGCAATACTTTACCCTGCATCCCGAGCCTAAAGTACAGGTGAAGGCGGCCAGTCTCCTGCAAAACAGGAATGAGGTGAGCCATAACTGGCTGGACCTGTATGGCATTGGTATGCTGAACGGTGAGGAGAACTACATTCACGATGTGGAGAGTACCCTGGGGTATTTTGAGCTCAAAAAGATCAAGATCATGCAGGCGGATATCCGCAATGAGCTGCATAAGACAAAGGACGAAGCTAAAATGATGAGCCTGATGCAGCAATTCATCGCCCTGAAAAAGACGGAACACGAGATCCTGCAGCGACCGGGAACGGTGATCGTAAAATCAACATAAGGCAGCGCTATTTACACATCCTTAAGACAATTAAAGCTGCCTCCAAACGCTTTACGGCTTTTCTTTCTTAGTTTTGGAGCAGAAAAACTAAGAAAAATCAAGATATATGAAACAAGCATTTTATGCATTGCCTGTGGCTGCATTTTTCCTGGCCCTGTCTGCCAGTTCCTGCCAGCAAAGCAGTTCCGATAGTGGTGTTCACGAAATCAATGATACGGTTGAAGCGGCATCATCCCGTATCGTGCTGCCTCCTGTGGAAATAGTGCCGGTGGGTACTTCTCCTGAATTTCCGAATGCACAATTGGCCATCACTTCCGCCAAAGGCACAGCGCAGGGTGCGGATTCGGTCAAAGTGTCCTTTGCCTTTAGTGTAAAGAACTATGAGCTGAAAGGCCAGACGCCTGATGCTGCCGGTAAAAACTGCAACAATTCCGATAAAGGCCAGCACATCCACTTTATCCTGGACAACCAGCCTTATGTGGCGCTGTACGAGCCGAAGCACGAGATCACCCTGGCTAAAAACACAGAGCATTACCTGATGTGTTTCCTTTCCCGCTCGTATCACGAAAGTGTGAAAAGCAAAGGTGCTGCCACGCTGTATCACTTTAAGATAGACGAACAGGGTAAGCTGGTGAAACTGGAAGACCCGAAGACGCCGATGCTGTTTTACAGCAGGCCTAAGGGCGATTACCTGGGTAAGGATACCGCCAACCTGCTGCTCGATTTCTATGTGTGGAATGCGAACCTGGGCAGCGACTATAAAGTAAAAACACTGATCAGCAACAGCTCCAATGCACAGCAAAAGGAAATGCTGATTGACAACTGGCAGGCCATGTTTATCCGGAACCTGGGCGTAGGAAAGGCGAGTGTCAGCCTTACGCTGGTGGATAAAGACGGAAACGAGGTGCAGGGGCCAATGACGAAAGTGAGCCGCAATATCCAGATGGCAGCGCAGGAACCCTTACAATAAAATAAAGCAAGAACCAAAGCATGTCTGCACTTCATGATCTCCCGGGTATAGAAACGCTGTGTATCCACGGCGGCCACACCCCGGACCCCAACAAAGCACACCTGACCCCCCTGTATGCTTCCAGTACCTATACTTTTGACAGTACGGAGCAGGGTATAGATGTCTTTACCGGCAAAGAGCCAGGCTATATCTACGGGCGCTTCGGCAACCCGACGATCGAGGAAGCCGAGCGAAAGATTGCGCTGATGGAGGCCTACGGGCTCAAAGATGAAAACGGTGAGGCCCTGCAGCTCTATGCGATCCTGCATGCTTCGGGCATGGCGGCCCTGACGACCATGCTGCTGTCTAACCTGAAGGCGGGCGATAAAGTGATCACGCATCCTTCGCTGTATGGGGGCACCCAGGAGATGCTGGAGAAAATCTTCCCGGGCCTGGGTATCCAACACCTGATCCTCGATATGAGAGATGAAGCAGCGGTAAGCCATGTACTCGAAACGGACAAGTCGATCCGGATGATGTACCTGGAGACACCGGCCAACCCTACGCTGCAATGTGTGAACCTGAAGTCCCTGAGTGCGCTTGCGAAAAAGCATGGACTGGTGGTCTGCGCGGACAATACCTTCAGTACACCCTTGTTGCAGCAACCTTTTGCCTATGATGTGGATTTTGTGATGCATTCCACCACCAAATTTTTAAACGGCCATGGTACGGCTGTAGGTGGTGTACTGGTCGGCAGGGATGCAAAGCGTATGGATACGGATGTCAAAAAAATGCATCGCCTTTTGGGCGGCAACAGCAATTCGTTTGAAGCCTTCCTGCTGAACAACGGCATGAAGACTCTGCCGCTGCGGATGGAACGGCATTGCAGCAATGCGATGCAGGTTGCAACATTCCTGGAACAGCATCAGGCGGTAAGCAGGGTCAATTATCCCGGTTTGCCTTCGCACCCCGATCACGCGCTGGCCGCCGCGCAAATGAAAGCTTTCGGCAGTGTGATCAGTATAGAGCTGGCCGGCGGCTTTGATGCGGCAGTGGCTTTTATGAACAAACTTAAAGTCTGCACCAATGCCGTATCGCTGGGTACCTGTGATACGCTGGTATCGCACCCGGCTTCTACCACGCACTACGGTGTCAGCAGGGAGCAAAGGATTGCAGCGGGTATCAGCGATGGCCTGATCCGGATCAGCATAGGCCTGGAAACGGTGGCTGACCTGATCGCCGATTTCGAACAAGCACTAAAAAATTAAACATACCTCTATCGTGAAGCCGCTTTCGATAATCATTATTACCTACAACCGCCCTGACGATCTCCTTTTCTTACTGCAAAATATAGCCGGCCAGGATGAAGCAGCACGCCTGCTGGACAGTGTACTGATCATAGATAACGCATCCACGGCGGACTACGGACCGGTAAAGGACTTTATTGCCACCCAGTCACTGCCTTTCCGCTATATCTACAGTGAGGAAAACCTGGGTGTGGCCCGCGGGCGTAACCTGGGGCTCTCTATGGCGCAGGCCCCGGTGCTGATCATGATCGATGACGATGCTTATTTCCGGGACCAGGACGGCCTAGTGGGTATTGAACGGCTTTTTACTTCCGATTTTGCCCGGGACAACAAGGTCGGCCTCTATTCTTTCAAAGTGTTTTACAGCAGCACGCGCGAACTGCAGGTGAATGCTTTCCCCCATAAAAAATTTGATCAGTACGTCGGTAAAGACCGCTTCCTGACGTATTACTTCAGTGGCGGTGCGCATGCGATCCTGAAGGAAGTGCATGATAAGGCCGGTCAGTACCCTGTCGATTTTTTCTACGGCATGGAAGAGTATGACCTGGGCTACCGCCTGCTGGACCTGGGTTACCGTATTGCCTACGACGGCTCCGTATCGGTGATGCACAACGAATCGCCCGCAGGCCGTGCGCCCCATGCGCAAAAAATGCAGATGCTTTGGGTCAACAAAAGCAAGGTGGCTTACCGCTACCTGCCTTACCGCTATTTCGTCAGCACAGCGATCATGTGGTCGCTGCAATACTTAAAAAAGACAAATTACCACTGGCCTTTGTTCTGGCAGGGGTGGAAGAAAATCTTTAGCATCCCCCGCAAGGAACAACGCAAAACCATTTCCAAAGACACGCTGCGCTACATCAGAAGTGTGGAAGGCAGGATGTGGTACTAATCAACTGTTGAAAAGAAAATACGATGAGCCCAACCCTATCTGTTATCACCATCTGTTTCAATAACCCGGAAGACCTGATCAATACCTGCCGCTCCGTTGATATGCAGGCGTCTGAACCTTTTGAGCATATCATTGTGAACGGGTCTACGACAAATGATATTGCGCAATGGCACCAATCGGTAAGCCAGCCCGCTTACCGGAAATTTATTCATGAGCGGGATAAGGGTATTTCTGATGCCTTCAATAAAGGCATTGCACAGGCCAGCGGATCCATAATTGTTTTGCTCAATAGTGCGGACCAGTTCGCTACACCTGATGTGCTGGATACGGTGATCCGGGAATTTGAAAAAGACCCGGAGCTGAAATGGCTGCACGGCAAGTATCAGTTTGAACGTGGAGGCATATGGGTTGAACTGGGCAAAACCTTTGACCCTAAACTGCTGTACCGCGGTATGCGCGCGATCTGCCACCAGACCATGTTTGTGAAAAAAGAACTCTATGACCGGTATGGGCTGTATGATACAGACCTTAAACTGGCTATGGATTTTGATTTCCTGATCCGGATCAGAGCGGAGAAATTTGTTTTCCTGAGAAAGGTTATGGTGGTCTTTGCCCCCGGGGGCGCCAGCGCCAGTAATGTAAGCAAGGGCTTAAACGAAAATACGCAGATTATCAGGAAGCACTTTGGTTTCAGCATCAAACACCAGCTCTGGAAAGTACGCATAGCCGTGCTGAGCACTGTTTTGTCTTCCCCGTTCGGGAAGATGCTCTACAAGATCAAAGTAAAGATGGGCCTGGAAAACATGTAGCACTGCTGCAGTCTTAGGCTCAACGCGGGCCTGCTGATGTTTGCGCTATTGTTCAGATGTCGCGTACCTGTTCTACAGGGGCTTGTAGGAGCTCTTTAACCAGTCCAGCATTTTCTTTACTCCTGTCACCTTGTCTACCTGCGGTTTCCAGCCCGTTATGCCACTTATTTTCCCGATATCGGCCACAAAGATTTTCTGATCACTTTCCCTTGGTGCTATTTCCCTGTATTTCATTTTAATCCCGAGCTCCTGTTGTATGATGTCAAACAGCTCCAGTAGTGAAAGGCTGTTTTCGATACCTCCGCCAATGTTAAAGGCCTGCCCCTTCAGGGCATCCCCGGACTCAATACAGGCGGTGTACAAGCGGACGGCATCTTCTGCATGCAATACGTCGCGCACCTGTTTGCCGTTTCCGGATATGGTGAACGGTTCTCGGTCCGGCTGACCGAGTATTTCCAGGCCCTGCTGGCAAAACCAGCCGATCCATCCCTGGTCGTAGGTGGCAAATTGCCGGCCCCCGTATATTGTCGAATGGCGGAACACAATCCCTTTGATACCGAACAGTCTTGAATAGTCGAGAACGTATTGGTCTGCACTGCCTTTTGAGCAGCCATAGGGAGAATGAAAGTCCAGGCGCTCATTTTCATCAAATCCCTGCGGGCGCTCCGGTACCTGGTACCGTGTAGGTGTTTCTTCGAATGTGTACCGCTCCAGGTCACCATATACTTTGTTGGTGGAGGAGTAAACGATGGTGCACGAAGATTTATATTTACGGATCGCCTCCAGCATATTCAGGGTTCCCAGCGCATTGATCTCAAAATCCAGCCTCGGGTTGGCAATGGAAGTGGTCATCGCTACCTGGCCTGCCAGGTGAAAGACCACGTCAGGCATCACTTCCCTGAATACATGTTCCAGTTCTTCAGCCACCCTGACATCGGCTTTAAAAAAGTCAGGTGCCACATGTTCCTGCAGCCAGGCCAGGTTTTCTTCGCTGCCTTTCCGGCTCATATTGTCCAGGATACAGATTTTGTACCCTTTATCTTTCAGGTGAAAGGCGATATTGCTCCCTAAAAAACCGCATCCGCCGGAAATCAAGATTGTTTTCATAGTGTTTAATGCTTTGTATGCTTTTCCATTTCGATTGTGTAGCGTAAACCCTCCTCCAGGTCCACCTTCGGCGCCCAACCCAGTGATTTCATGGCTGAAATATCCACGCTGGAATCCATCACCTCGTTTGGCCGGAAGGGTAATGCGCCGAAATTCAGCCGGGTCTGCTCATTGCCGCAAAGTAACTGCAATTGTACGACCAGGTCCCGGATAGAGATGGTGCGCTCCGATGCAACGAAAAAATCGAAGAAGCCCGATGACTGTTTGAAATTGTGCCGGAGAATACTTTGAAAGGCCGCCACTACATCATCAATGAAAATGAAATTCCGCTTTTGTGTGCCGGGAGTCAGCTGTATCTCAGGCTTATTGTGCAGCAGTTCGTTGATGATAAAGGAAACAAACTTGGTTTTGTCATCGAAAGGCCCGTAAAAGTGCTCCAGCACCATGTTGATACAGAGTATATCGTTGGCATAGGTGTGAAACCACTCGTTGAATTGCTTTTTGGAAAGGCTGTAATGGTTGATGCCTTTATCTAAAAAGGTATCGGTATTGATAAACAGCTGTAAGCCCTGCTGGCCGGCAGCGTGCAGCAGCTTTAACGGTAAAATGAGGTTTGCTTCAATGACCTGTATTTGCGGAACGGCCTTCCGCCCATAATCTGTAGCGCAGTGAATAATGACTTCGGGGCGGAATGATTGTATGATGGAATCCGTATCAGATTGCTCCAGTACGTAATTCCTGAACTGATGCGCCAGGCTGCTGATCCGCTTCAGGTTTGATGATGCACGGGTGATGATGGCAAGCTCGTTGTCAGCAACGATCTGCTTCAGGATGTTGCTTCCCAAAAAACCGGTAGCGCCCGTTAATAATATTTTTTTGCCTGTCATGATCTTCTAAAAAAACAGTCTGATCAGGAATAAGTAATCGGTCCGCACAGACTTCATATCCATGAGCATGTTCTTGTGGATTTTTTTGTACCGGAAATACCGGACCCAGCTGATCGCCTTGAATTTGCTGCGGTAGGCGGGCAGGTAGTTTTTTACAAAAAAATATTTAGCCCAGTCATAGTGCAGTTTCAGGCCGGCAGCCCTGCTTTCCATTACGGTAATGGAAGACGGGTGGCTCCGGAACTGTGCCAGGTGCTCGGACAGGATATAAATATAAGGGTATTTCAGCGAGCTCAGGAAGAAGGTGAGTATATCCGGTCCTGCCCCCGTGCGGTTAAAGTCGATCTGATCTGCGTTGGGAATGACATCCAGGATGTTTTCGCGTAACTCCTTTGTGCGGAATAGTGCACAGGACGGGGATACGGGCAGCTTGCTCAGGTTCTTAAACAGGATTTCATCATAGTACGCTTCCCTGGTGCGCTTGCCTTCCGTACCGAAATTGCTGGAATAGTACACGCCTTCGTCCGTAAACTCCTCTACACCGGTCATCACAAAGGCGACATCATCTGTAAAAACACTGACCGTTTTTTCAACAAAAGAAGGTTTGATCAGGTCGTCGGACCAGAGGATCAAAGCATAATCGCCACTGGCATGCGCCATCACCCGCTGCCAGTTTCTGACCGCACCGAGGTTGGATTCGTTTTGAAATACTTTCAGACGCTGATCTTTTTGGGCCAGTTGCTGCAGCAAAGTCCAGGAATCGTCGGTGCTGCAATTGTCGTTGACGA
The DNA here is from genome assembly GCA_016786525.1 of Chitinophagaceae bacterium. GTDB lineage: Bacteria > Bacteroidota > Bacteroidia > Chitinophagales > Chitinophagaceae > Rurimicrobium. The sequence goes on along the minus strand of JAEUVW010000103.1, from coordinate 476 downwards.
TGACCTCGATATGGGTATAGGTCTGCGACAAGGCACTGGCAATCGTTTCCTCAATCAGGTCAGCCCGGTTATACGAAGGGATGCAGATACTTATCAGGGGCTTACCCATGCTATTTCCGTATGAATTTACTGATTACATCACAGATATAGTCGTAGTGTGTGGCATCCAGGCCCGGCCATACGCCCAGCCAGAAGCTGCGGTTCATGATGATGTCCGTATTGGTCAGGTTGCCGACAATGCGTTTTTCAATATTCGTATAAGCAGGCTGCCGGAGCAGGTTGCCGGCGAAGAACAAGCGGGTGCCGATTTTATTTTGTTCCAGGTACTGTACCAGTGCATTGCGGTCCAGGCTACTGTCTTCGCGCACGGTAATCATGTTGCCGAACCAGCTGGGTTCGCTGTTTTCTGTGGCGGTGTGTAAAATAAAGTGCTCCTCAAACTGTTTCAGGCGTTCATTCAGCAAAGCATGGTTTTC
>JAEUVW010000092.1 GCA_016786525.1 Chitinophagaceae bacterium | reverse complement strand
CGCCGTTTGGCCACAAAGCGGTCTGCTTTCTTCAGCTGGCTGACCCCGATAGCGGCCTGCATATCCGTCACCTTCAGGTTGAAGCCGATATGGGAGTAGGTATACTTATGGTCGTACCCGTAGGGCAGTTCTCCCAGTTGCCATTCGAAGCGTTTGTTGCAGGTATTGTCGCAGCCGGTTTCGCAGAAGCAATCCCGTCCCCAGTCCCTGAAGCTTTTGGCGGTGAGGAAGAGCTTCATATTGTTGATCAGCACAGAGCCCCCTTCACCCATGGTGATATGGTGGGCGGGGTAAAAAGAGACGGTGGCCAGGTCGCCGAAGGTGCCGGTTTTTTTCCCGTTGTATGTGGCGCCCAGAGAGTCGCAATCATCTTCTATGACCCAGAGATTGTGTTTTTTTGCCACTTCCATCACTTTGGCCAGGTTAAAGGGATTGCCCAGGGAATGCGCGACCATGATCGCTTTAGTCTTGGGTGAGATCGCCTCTTCCAGCAGGGTCACATCGATATTATAAGTGGGGATCTCCACGTCCAGGAATACGGGAATACAGCCGTACTGGATCATCGGGTTTACCGTGGTCGGAAACCCTGCCGCTACGGTGATCACCTCATCGCCCGGCTTGATCTGACGCGCCCCGAGTGTAGGTGATGTCAATGTATAAAAAGCCAGCAGGTTGGCCGAAGAACCCGAATTGACCAGCAGGGAGGTCTTGGAGCCAAAATATTTGGCAAATTCTTTTTCAAAACGTTCGCCGTGATGTCCTGTGGTCAGCCATCCGTCCAGGCTGGCGTCTACACTGTGCAGCAGGTCTTCTGCATCCAGTACTTTCCCGGTTACGGGAATATAGTTTTGACCGGGAATAATGGTTTGGGATACCTTTTTTGCTGCGATAGCCGTTAATTGATCCAATAAAGGACCCTCTAAGTTCTTAAACATGTTGGGAACGGGGGAATTACGTCTTGTTCTTTTTTAGGCCAACGAAGATAGCTAAATATGATAATCTTTGCCAAAATTAACGCTATTAAGCTGTTACCTCTTTTGAAAACCCCGCTTGTTTTGCCTGTCTTTCCTTTGATCCGGTACAGTACATCCATGCGGCAGTTCCCCTGTCCCTTAAATGTCCGCCTTAGGATAGGCTTTTGCTGTAAAACACTGTTTTTTGTATAGAGATTAATTATGCCAAAAGTCTCTAAGTACTTATCCCCCTATTTTATTTATTGATAAAGTACGATGCAATTAATGTTTTACTTTTGCTGATATAAAACAGAAGACAATGTTGAAAACAGGCAATACCGTAGTAAGCATCTACACAGAAATGACCCCTAACCCGGAAACAATGAAGTTTGTAGCCAACAAACTCCTGTATGCAAGCAAAAGCATTGATTTCCAGGATGAGTCTGCTGCGGGACCTTCTCCGCTGGCCAAAGAACTGTTTGCTTTCCCTTTTATCCGCAGTGTATTCATCGCCAGCAATTTTGTGACCCTGACCAAAACCGCAGATACACAATGGGAAGACGTGATCCCGACGATCCGCGAATTCCTGAAAGAATACCTGGAAAGCGATAAAGTAGTGATCAACGAAAATGAAGTAGTGGCCACTAAAAACGACAATACGATCAATGCAGACGATACGGACGTGGTGGTACGCATCAAAGAATTGTTGGAAAACTACGTAAAACCTGCGGTAGAAATGGACGGCGGAGCGATCAGCTTCCGCGGCTATAACGATGGTGTGGTGTCGCTGATGCTGCAGGGTTCCTGCTCCGGCTGCCCTTCTTCTATGATCACCCTGAAGTCGGGCATCGAAGGCATGATGAAGCGCATGATACCGGAGGTGACCGAAGTGGTGGCCGAAGCGGAATAAGCAATAAGTTTTGTTTTTGGTTGCATAAAAAAAGAGCGTTGACTTTTCGTAGTCAACGCTCTTTTACATTCGGGGAATGTTGCCCCTGCTTATTTTTTCCATTTAATGGTGCAGCCGATGGCTTTTGTTTCCTGCATGGCTACCGGTTTGCCCGCATTCAGCTCGTCTATGGCCTGGGCTACGTAATGCTGGTCTGCCGCAGCGGCGTCTTCCCAGTTGTTGTCAATAGCGCCTATATAACGGACAATTTTCTGGTTACCGCTGTTTTGCACCAGGTATACATGTGGTGTACGCACAGCGCCGAATCGTTTGGCGATTTCCTGTTTGTCATCGTAGAGATAGACAAAGGGGAATTGTTTTTCTTTGGCGCGTTCCTTCATTTTGCTGTACGAATCATCGGGCGCTACTTTAGGGTCGTTGGAATTGATTGCTATGACCGGGTAGCCCTGGCCGGCGTATTTCTGGTGCAGGGCAATGATACGGTCTTCGTAAGCCTTTGCATAGGGGCAATGGTTGCAGGTAAAGACGACGATGTATCCTTTGGCGTCGTTGACCGAAGACAGGGATACCGTTTTACCGTCTACGTTTTTCAGTTTAAAATCGGCAACTTCGGAGCCGGGCTTATAGCCGGCATCCTGGGCTTGGGATACGAAAGCAATGCTGCAAAGGGCTATTACGCCCGCCAATAGTTTTTTCATTGTTTTATCTGTGGTTGTTTATAAAAAATTCCAGGTCTTTCTTCGTAGCGAAATAAGATTCTTTAAACGCGAGCTTTGTGCCATTCTGGTACAGGAATGTAGCCGGTATGCTGCCTTCCCACGAAGGCTCCAGTGCATTGATCCACACATTGGGATCCCCGGCAGCAAAAAGATGTGTTTCTATGCCCATCTTCTTTTTCTGGATAAAGGCGTTGGTCTGGGCGATCTTGTCCTTGGCATCCAGGCTCATCAGGATAAATTTTACAGGCCGGTTGGCATATTCCCTGCTGAGGTCTTTAAAATGCGGTAATTCCTTTACACAGGGTATGCACCAGGTCGCCCAGAAGTTGACGACATACAGGGTGTCGTTTTCCTGCAATACTCTTTGCTGAAACTGCTGCAGCGAATAAAGGTCTACAGGCGCCGGAGCTTGTGCCTGCGCACGAAGGGCAGTAAGCAAAACAAACAGGGATAGCAACATTGCTTTCATCAGCCGGGTGATTTTTGAAGAAAACAAATGTAACGATCCCGTAAGGGAAAAGGCGGCCTTTTGCGTTTTTTTAGCAAGGCCGGGATAAAAACAGGAAAGACCTGCATGATGCAGGCCTTCCGGTTTGTTTCAAACAGGGGAGATGATCCTTATCGTTTGGGGATATTGGTAAAGGTGCCGTTCAGCTTTTTAATGCTGCCGCCGGATACCGCCACTTCAAAGCTGCCGCTGAGCTTATCGCTGCCGGAGCCGGTAATGGTCAGGGTTTCTTTGCCTGTATTGGTATACGTATCCCTGCCTTTCAGGAAAGTGAGCCCTTTGCCCGCTGCCAGGTCTTTGCCCCCGGTACTGGTGTTGCCGGTGCCATCCCAGTTGATCTCGAAGAAGCTGGCCATACCGTTTTTATAGGCCCTTATGCCCGTGCCGTTCGACCAGCTGGTCCAGAAGGCGGAGTCTGCGCTGATCTGGACTCCTCCGTCTTCTTTCCACACGAAGCCGTCCATGGTGGCCGGTGGTGTGGTGGTGGCCGGTTTGTCTTTTTCTTTTTTGCAGGCGCTGAATACAACTGCGGCCATGAGCAGGGAAAGCAATATTTTTTTCATTGTTTGTTTTGTTTGTTTGCGGGGTAAGGCTGTTTAGTCAATGATCAGTTTTTCTGTGGCTGAAGTGCCGTCCTGGAAAATGATCCCTACACTGTAGATGCCGGGTTGGTATGCCGCTACCGGGATCTCTGTCTCTGTGCCGCGGTAGACGGGCTGCCCGGCCATGTTGCGGATACAAATATTGAGGATGGCAGCCGGGACCCGGATATGGACGGAAGTCCGTGAAGGATTCGGGTAAAGGCTGATCATGGTCGTGCTGCTGCTTTCCCTTACAGCTGTAGCACCGGTACCACCAATGGCCAGCACATGGCTGTTGCCTGAAGCGATGGAAACCCAGGTATTAGCGGAACCGATTTTTACAGGCACATTAGAACCCAGCGGTGAGGACATGGCACTGGCATTGCCTGCACCCATGCCCCAGATGGTATGGTCCTTTTTCAAAGCAACAGCATGCATATAGCCATTGGCTGCAGACTCCCAGTCCTTATCGGTGCCGACCTGTGTGGGTGTAATAGGTGAAACACCGCTGCCGATACCCAGCTGACCGACAAAGTTATTGCCCCAGGCCCACAGGGTACCGTCGGTTTTGATCGCAAAATGGCTGTTGTTGGCCGAGGTGATGAATTTCCAGTCTGTAGCGGTGCCTAATTGAGCCGGTGCATCCCTATTGGCTCCCCCGGTCGTGCTTTGTCCCCAGGCCCACAGGCTGCCATCTGCTTTGATGGCAAAAGAACATTCCTGGCCTGCGGAAACCATGATCCAGTCTGTAGCAGTGCCGATTTGTACCGGGGCGGAAGCGTCGACGGTTCCCCCTCTTCCGAGCTTGCCAAAATTGTTGTCGCCCCATGCCCACAGTGTACCGTCGGTTTTAAGCGCTATAGTATGAGCATCCCCGGCAGACACACTTTTCCAATCGGTAGCGGTGCCGATCTGTGTAGGCACATATAAATCCTTGCTGCTTCCTGAACCCAGTGCCAGATCTATGTTGTCGCCCCAACCCCACAAGGATCCGTTGGTTTTGATGGCCAGTGTAAATCCGCTGCCTACAGATAAGGTTTTCCAGTCGGTATCCGTTCCGATATGCACCGGTGACAATTCTCCGTCCGCAGTTCCTACAGTAACGCCGGTTCCCAGCTGGCCGTCACTGTCATTGCCCCAGGTCCAGAGTGAGCCGTCAGCCTGTATGCCTGCGCTGAAAAATTCGCCCCCGTCTGCGACTACCCAATTGGCCGTCCCGATTCGCTGCGGGGTATTGAAAGAGGTTTTTGTGCCGGTACCCAGGCGGCCGTACATATTGTCGCCCCAGGTATTCAGGTATTGCTGCGCATGGACGATACCCAGGCTGCAGAGTACTGCGCAAAAAGTAAATGTTTTCTTCATGTCGTATCTGTTTTAGATACGGCAAAATTAGAATGAGACCTGCGGCCGGCCTATCGGGAGCGGTACGGAATCCTGTCGGTATTTATACTGATTTTACCATTCTGCCAGTCCGTTTTTGATCGCGAAACGCACCAGCCCGACCGTAGACCTGGCCTTGCTTTTTTCAAGCAGGTGTGCCCTGTGCGTGTCTACCGTCTTCTTGCTGATGAATAATTTTTGAGCGATTTCTTCAGAGGTGCATTCTTTGACAATCAGTGCCAGCACCTCTTTTTCGCGGGCGGACAGTTGTGCGGTCTCTGCACTTTGCTGTTGTTCTTTATGGTATTGCCTGTAGAGCAGCGGTACGATTTCCTGCGAAAAATAAGTGCCGTCCTGGCTGATGCGGTGCAGTGCCGAAAGCAGTTCATCTTTGCCTGTGTTTTTCAGGATGTACCCGTCGGCTTCGGCCAGTACCGCTTCTTTGACGACGGCAGTACTGTTGTACATGGACAAGAACAGGACTTTGATGTGCGGATACTGTTCTTTTACTTTCCGGCAAAGCTCCGTGCCGCTCATCAGGGGCATGCTGATGTCTGTGAGGAGTACCTGGCAGCGGCCAGGGTCTGCAGCGATCCGGGACCATGCATCTTCGCCATTGTTGGCCTCGCCATTCACTACAAAATGGCGCTCTCCGGACAGCATACTTTTGATGCCGTCGATGATCATCTGGTGGTCATCTGCTATCAGCAGGGAAACCGGTGTCTGCAAGTCACTCATTGCGGCAATGTGATTTGTATCTGCGTTCCTCTTATCCGTTCGGACTGAATATTCATTTTCCCGTTCAGCAGGCTGACGCGGGCCAGGATATTTTTCCAGCCCAGCCCCTTCCCCTCGCTGACCGATGCGGGATCGAATCCCTTTCCATCATCGCTGATGTCCAGCACCAGCAGGCCGCTTCTTTGCTGCATGCTGATGCTGATCTGTTTGGCCTGCGCATGTTTCAGCATATTGCTTACAATTTCCTGGATAATGCGGTACAGGGAAAGCTCGAATTGTTTGCTGAACGTAAAGGTGTTTAATTCTGCAGCGATGGCTACGACTACCTTTACTTCTTCCGTTTTGTTGATCTTGTCGCCCAGGTCTTCCAGGGCGCTGATCAGGCCGAAGTTCAGTTCTTCAGGAATCAGGTTGTGCGAGATATGGCGTACCTCCTGTATCGTTTTGTCTACAAGGGTCTGGGTGCCGCTGAGGTGTGCCTGCGCGGCAGGGTCGGCAGGCAGGGACGACAATTGCATTTTCACTACCGACAGCATCTGGCCGATACTGTCATGCAGGTCGCGGGCGATGCGCATACGCTCCTTTTGCTCTGCGTCCAGTACAGAGCTGAACTGGGCTTTTTCCTGCCGCGCCTTGTTGCGTTGAATGTAGAATGCCGCGCCTCCTGCTGTCAGCAGTACCAGCGCGGACAAGCCGGCAAACAGGATCTTCTGACGGTCTTTTTCCTGCCGGATCATCAATTGCTGCCGGGTGCTTTTGTTGTTCAGTTCTGCGATCCTGCGCTCTTTCTTCTCCGTCTCAAACTGCTCCTGCAGGGATGCGATGGCCACTTCCTTATCTACCGACCTGAGGCTGTCTTTCAGCTTGCCGGCAATGATCATGTAATCGTAGGCTTTTTTGTAGTCGCCCCTGTCGCGGTAAAAAGAGCCGAGGTCTTCAAACAGCAGCATCGTAAATTGTGCATCGTTCAGGGCTACTTCCCGCTCCAGTGCTTCGTTGAAGTAGCGTACGGCCTTTGCATCCTGCTTCATGATGGAATACACAACAGCGGCATTCTGGAAGGAGGCTGCCAGCACATAATCATTTTCCTGTTCGCGCGCCAGTACGATGCATTCTTCAAAAAGCCTTGCCGCTTCAGGGTAATGCATCAGCCTGTTTTCCACACCTGCCAGGTTAAATACGCTGATCAGCAAAGAGCCCTGCCGGCCGAGTTTTTTATTCAGGTCGTAGGCGCGGTGTATGTAAGTGAGTGCCAATGAGTCCTTCATCTGGCGATAGTAGATCGTACCGATATTCTGGTAAGCAATGGCCAGTTGCTCCTCTTTCCCTGAGCGTTGTGCCGGTTCTATCATGCTCAGGAAACTGGCCAGTGCGCGTTGGTTATCACCCATGCGCTCATACACCGTTCCGATATCATTGTATGCTTTTGAAATGCCGAAGTCGTTGCCGCTTCGTTCGTAGGCGGCCATGCCGGTCAGGAAGTATTTTATGGCTTCGCTGAACTGATCTTTTTCCAGGTAGATGCGGCCGATATTGCCATAGAGGGTTTCCAGCTGAAGGGAGTCCTTTGTGCCGGTAAAGATCTTCAGGGCCGTATCATTGTAGGCCAGGGCTTCATCATAGCGGCGCTCGTCCTTGAGCAGGCCGGCATAATTGCGGTACGCAAGGCCTGCGGCATTTTTATGCCTGGTTTGTCTGGCCAGGCTGATTGCGTTCCCATAGCCCTTTTTTGCTGCCTCTGCCTCACCGGCCAATTGGTGTACCAAAGCCTGGTAAGCCATTGCCCTGATTGTTCCACTGGTGTAGTCGATTTTTTGGGAAAGCAGTAAAGCGGTATCGGCATAGTGCTGCAGCAGTGCGGGATCTTTGCGGAACGCTGAGGCCAGCTCCAGGTAGGCGTTGATGCGTAGGGTGTCCGTTTGGTGCGTCCGCGCCACGCGAAGCAGGCTATCTTTATGTTGCGCCAGCGCAAAAACACTGCAAAGCAGCATCAGGCAGGCAGGGAATAAACTTTTTTTCAAACGCCGGCAGCAGGGTATAAAAAAGAAGCGCATCATAGAAAAGCAGGCCAAAGTAGACATTAAAAATGAAATTCCTATTATGTGTAGGGATAAATGCCGCCGGGCAGGCTGCTGGTTAGGATTGGCGTTCCGCCCCTATCTTTGCGGTTCTATGGAAGACTTCGAACAAAGGTGGATCAATGTAGAGTTCCTGATGGTGGAGCGTTTTGGCAAAAAACCGGACATGGAAGGTATGCTGTACCTGATCGGGATCAACGAGCTGGGTGCATTCCCTCAGAACAAGAACTTTACAAAAGAGCAGAAGCAGGACCTGATGCATATTGCCGTATGCAAATTGCTGGGACAGGTTGGTATCTTCGTGCTGGACCATTACGACGAGGAAGGCTGGCCGCACTATATCCCTACGGGTGTTGAGGCTCCGGCGGTCATGAAAGACCAGGAGCAGCTGCTGCGTGAGTGTATCGTCCGTTATTTTGAATTGTAAGCAATGGGTGTAGTTTTCAGGCAGTCGATCAAAACCACTATCGTTACCTTCCTGGGAGCAGCCCTGGGCGGTGTCCTGATCCTGGTATCTTCCAATATGATGCCCGAGCAGGAGTTGGGCTTTGCCCGCAATCTCCCGATACAAGGCGCCATAGCCAGCTTCTTCCTGTCTGCAGGCATGAGCACCACGCTTTTTTATTACCTGCACCGCTACGATCACCGCCAGGACAGCGAACGGAAGGCCGTGCTTTTGTCCGTATGCTTCCTGGTGCCTGTACTGTTGTTTGTTCTCGCGGCGATCCCGTATTTCCTGTTCCAGGATGTCTGGATCCGGTATTTCCAGGAGAAAGATGTGGCACTGCTGAAGCGGTATATGCTGTGCTTTCCCTTGTTTACCCTGTTCAGTATTGTCATTTTATCGCTGGAATCCTTTCTCAATGCACACATCCGTTCGGCGCAGGTGGGCTTTATCCGGGAAGTATTTATAAAAGGGTCGAACCTTGTTTTGTTCCTGCTTTTTGGATTTTCCATCATCGATTTCAGGATTTTTGTCTATGGTTATGTAGGCGTCAACATGCTGGCTTTGTGCATCCTGTACTTCCTGGCGGACAAGCTGCCGGATTTTCGCTTTTCGTTTAACTGGCGTTTGTTGTCCAAGAAGGAGTACCGCGAGATACTCACCTTTTCCGGTTTTCATGCGCTGATGAATGCATCCACCCAACTGATCGGCTTCCTGGATACCCAGTTGCTGCTGGGGCTTGACGAAAACGGGCTGAAAGCAATTCCCGTTTATACCAATGCCGCCTATATTGCCACGCTGGTCTCTATCCCTTACCGGGCGATGATCGGGCCTTCAGCTGCAGATATCAGTAAGGCCTATGTGCAGGAATTGCACGATAAAGTAAAGGATTCCTACAGCCGGTCGGGGCTTAATATCTTTATTGCGTCCCTGTTCATGTACGTATTGATCCTGTGTAACCTGCATAATGCCGCAGCCATATTGCCCCGGATGCATGGGGATATAGCGGTGCTGACACTGATCATGATCTCCGGGCGCTTGGTCGATTGCAGTACCGGGCTCAATGATACGGCCCTGAATATGTCTCCGTATTACAAGTATAATTTTTACCTGTCGTTTGGCCTGCTCATCCTGATGTTCATCGCGTTTTACCTGCTTATTCCGCCCTTTGGTGTCTATGGGGCCGCTTTTGTCTATGCCGGGACTTTATTGGTGTTCAACCTGGTGAAGACTTATTTTGTCTGGGTTAAGATGAGGTTGAACCCTTTTTCCAAAGGCTCTTTGACTACCTTGCTCATCGGGGCCGCAGTAGCGGTGCCCGTGCTCTTATTGCCTCACTCTGAAAATGCGTATTGGGATGCCATCTGGCGGAGCTGCCTGGTTGCCGCCGGCTTTGCAGGGCTGGTCCTTTGGCTGAAACCCAGCAAGGATGTGAGCCACTATGTAAACGAGACCCTCAAAAAGAAAAGGTTGTTTTAGCGTTCAGCCAAAACAACCTTCCCGGTACAGACAGGTCTGTAAAAGAGTTTAACGAAGCCGGTCTACGGAGCGGATCAACGCTTCATCTTTCCGCACCCCGCCCAGGGCCATTACGAGTAAAACAATGGTCAGCACCGGGATAACCGGCCCGGGCAAAGCAAAATTGTCGTTTGTAGCCGGTGGTACGGCATTTTTCAGGCCCTGTATCTTCATCAGCATCGCTGCGATAAAGCCGGCAGAAGCCAGTATGCACAGCCAGATCAGGCTTTTCTGGCGCTTGCGGTTTTTAAACATAAAGATGGTGATCATCGGCAGCAGGGTCATCAGTGCCGCGAGCAGCAGCAGCAGGTATTCATTCTTTGCACCCATCAGCATCGGAATGGCCGAGCCTGCCGGTGTGTAATGGTATAAGGGGAAGATGAACAGGGCCGCACTGACAAATGCCGCGAGGAAAAGCCAGATGGATTGGATGCGTTGAATCATATGTCAAAAGTATTTTTATAAAAGTAGCAAAAAATCAATTAATCATATCGCTGCCGAAATAAGGGCGCAATACTTCAGGGATAGCGATACCGTCTGCCGCCTGGAAGTTTTCGAGCAGGCAGGCCATAATGCGGGGCAATGCCAGGGAGCTTCCATTCAGGGAATGCGCCAGCAGTGTCTTGCCTTCGGTGTTTTTGTACCGGATTTTGCAGCGGTTGGTCTGGAAGCTTTCAAAGTTGCTGACGGAGCTTACTTCCAGCCAGCGCTCCTGTGCGGCGCTGTAGACCTCGAAGTCATAGGTAAGTGCGGACGTAAAGCTCATATCGCCGCCACAGAGCCTCAGGATGCGGTATTCCAGGCCCAGGTTTTGCAGCAGCTTTTCCACATGCAGCACCATTTCCTCCAGCGCTTCGTAGCTTTTTTCAGGATGGGTAAACTGCACGATCTCTACTTTGTCAAACTGGTGCAGGCGGTTCAGGCCACGCACATCCTTTCCATAAGAACCCGCTTCGCGGCGGAAGCAGGGCGTATAGGCGGTCATCTTTACCGGCAGATCGTGCTCCGGTATGATGCTGTCGCGGTACAGGTTAGTGACGGGCACTTCTGCGGTTGGGATCAGGTAGAAATTGTCTTCCGTGGCGTGGTACATCTGCCCTTCCTTGTCCGGTAACTGACCGGTGCCGTAGGCGCTGGCTTCATTGACCATAAAAGGAGGGTACACCTCGTAATAGCCTGCTGCAGTATTGTAATCGAGGAAGTAGGCAATCAGGGCACGTTGTAACCGGGCTCCTTTGCCGGTATAAACAGGAAATCCGCTGCCGGTGATTTTATTGCCGAGTTCAAAATCGATGAGTTTGTATTGAGCCGTCAGGTCCCAGTGCGGCAATTGCCGGGCACTGAGGTCCGGGCGGATACCCCCGCTGCGCACCGTTTCGTTTTCTTCGGGCGTTTTGCCTTCCGGTACGGAGGCATGCGGCAGGTTGGGCAGGCGGATCAGCAATTCCATCTGCTCCTGCTCCAGCGCTGCAAGGCGGGCTGCGATCGCTTTTGCCTCTTCTTTTTTACCGGCCACTTCAGCTTTCAATGCTTCCGCTTCTTCCTTTTTACCCTGACCCATCAGCGAACCGATACTTTTGGACGCAGAGTTGACAGCGGCGGCGATATGGTCGTTTTGCACCTGTATACTGCGGCGTTGTTCGTCGATGGCAATGATGGCATCGACAATCTCCGGTTCCTTAAAATTTTTCTTCTTAAGGCCGTCAAGGATCAGCTCCTTATTCTGTCTGAAGAGTTGTAGGGTAAGCATTGTTTTGTTTTATGAAGGCTGCAAAGATAGCTATTCGCCGCCGAAGGCAAAAGGGATTTCTCCCGGCCCTACTTTTTCCCGAACAGCTTTTCCCCGGCCTCTATGCGCACCTGAAGGCGGTTTTCGACAGGCGGTACCGGGCAGGAATACCCCTCCCTGAAGGCGCAATACGGATTGTAGCATTTATTGAAATCGATACGGATCGTACCCTTGTGTATGTCTTCCGTATTCAGGTCTATATAGCGTCCGCCGGCATAAGTGCTCTCGTAATTGGTCAGGTCGTTGAAGGGCAGGAACAGGTGACTTTTGTGTTTTTCCTGTTGCAGGAGGCTGAGATTCTGGTACAGGTGCAGTGCGTATTTCCTGCCTTTCAGCACAAAGCTGGCGATACCGTACTGGCGGTACTGCTGTACTTTGCCGTTGTGTGTCTGCATCTGGAACACTGGACTTTTCGGAGTCAGCTCCAGCTGTGCAGTGAGGGCAAAGGCTTTATTGACGGGGAAAAAGCGCAGGAATGCAGTGTCGTTACCCTTCAACGGGCTGCGTTCTTCTTTGATAAAGTCTTCCTTATACTGTTTCCGGAACAGCGCAATGCTATCCGGGTAAGGCAGTTGGGCAAAGAGTATACTCCTGCAAAAAACGGTCAGTATAAGGACAACATACTTTATCATCACACAAAGATGCACAAAAACAGCGTTGCTTCCGGATACCGGCCCGGAATCCTGCAAGACATAGGATTTTCTCAAATAAAAAACCGTCTTGTTTTTATTTTTACAAAACATTATTACCTTTAGTCGCAATTTTTTCTCTATGAAACAACTATTATACTGTGCTATCCTGATGCTTTCCCTGGCCTCCTGTACCAAATCGTCTACCCAGGCGACCGAAAACAGCGAGATTCTTCGTTCCGGTAAATGGCAGATGAAAGAGTATACTGTAAAGTACACTTACTCTGATAAGGACACGGTGTATGATATCTACCGCAATATGGATACCTGCCGCCTGGACGATTACCTTACCTTTGAAGGCAACTATAAGGGGGCGCAGTTTTCGGGAACGAAAAAATGCAGCGGAGAACTGGACGAAATGCCTTTTCAGTGGAAGCTGATGGACAATCAGAAAACCCTGGTGCTCAATAATGCCCAGTATACCATTGGCGCTATTGGAAACAAAAATGTATTCCTGCCCGGTATGGAGTATGTAGAAGCCAAAATTGTGAAGATCAACAAAAGGTCAATGACCATTTCCTATTCCAACACTATCCAGGATGGGTATTTTCCCAAGCCCCCTTCAGATACCGGCTTTTTTATCTCTACAACGTATTACTTCACGCAAACATTTGAAAAAATGTAGGCCGATATCTTATAGCATTAAGAACCGTCGGTACTGCCGGCGGTTTT
>JAEUVW010000090.1 GCA_016786525.1 Chitinophagaceae bacterium | reverse complement strand
AAGGCTGCAGCAGAGCAGGCAAAAACGGCAAGCAAGAGCAGTACAGAAGCCCTGGCAATACCGGAACAAAACAAGTTCCCGGGAAAAACTGTGAACACCGGGAAGGCGGCGGCAGAGCAGGCAAAAACGGCAAGCAACAGCAATACAGAAGCCCTGGCAACGAGCAGTACAAACAAATCAGCAGCAATACCGGAGCAAAACAAGCTCACGGGAAATGCCGCAACACAAACCAAAACACGGCCGGTAGTGAAAGGGGCAAAAGACACCATTGCACAAAACAGCATTTCTGCAGCTCGTACGGCACAAAATAAAACGCCGGAAAAAACCGGCAGCAAGGGTAAGACGGGAACGCCGCTATCCGTACCCGGGGCAAAGGCACAAAATACCGCGCGCCAGGCAAAGACTGAACGAAAACCAGTACCCCAGGGTAATGCGCAGCAGGAGCACAAGGAAAAGAAAGCGGCTACCGGCAAAAATGAAATACCGCAAAACGAAAGCCCCGAAGACCAGGCAACAGCAGGCGGGGAAAGTTCCGGGGGCAATGCCTTACCACTGGCCAAAGAGAAAACCAGGCGCCCTCTGAATATGTCTGCCGGTGTGAAAGCCGCCTATGAGAAAGGCTTTCAATCCTATACCGCCAACACTGTTGTTGCCTCTGTATTCGGAGAGGTGAACTTCTCGCCTAAAGTCAGCTTTATCATTCAACCCGGCATCAAACTGGCCAATACCAGCAGCGAGTACCGCACTGGAAACGGAACCTATATCCGTGCCGGAACGGTGCAAAGTACCATGATTTATGAGGAGCGGGATTCGTCGAATACCCCTACCGGGTTCAGAAATTACGCCTACAGCCAGACCTACGATTCCATTGTGGCATCCCGGCGCGCACAGAGAAAATTCACCGAGTTTGAGCTCCCCTTTATGGTGCGCTACAAAATGGATAACAATCTTTCCTTCCTGGCAGGCATGAACTTCACCTTTGGCAAAACCCTGAAGATGGAAGGGATGCTGCAGACCTACAGTGGCCTGCTGCTTACCGACACCATATTCCGCCATTATGATTCGGCACGCATTGCCCCCCCTGCACCAGCTGCACCGGCTGTATTTTCGCATCCCGGCTCTGTACCCTTTTCTGCCTACAAAGACCCCGGTGCAACGGAAGTGATCAACATGATCCGTTTTGGCTATACGATCGGCCTGAGCTACACCCTCAGGCAACGCCTGATCGTTGACCTGACCCTGCAGCAAAACCTCTCGCGGCTTTCGGACATTGATGACCAGCAGATCAAAAAACTCTTTACCCAGCCTTATGTCAGGCTTTCTGTAGGGTATAGTATTTTGGGGAAAAGAAAATAAGCTCAGCCTGACGGAGTCTCTGCAGAGACTCCGTCAGCAAAAGTGTTACTCGCAGCAGGAACGCCTGCTCCGGGCCTTGTAGCGGGTAAAACGATGCGTTTCATGCGACAATACTTTCAGTACGATAAACAGTACAAACAGGTCGTCAATGAAACGCAGGAAAAGAGGTTGATCGGAAAATAAAGAGAGTGGCGTGCACATGTAAATCAATGATCCTACCACTGTAAGCACCAGCAGGAACGAAGGCCGGTACTCCAGCTTACTCATACAGCGCATCATTTGCCAGAAAGTGGTCCGCCTTTTGGTCACACTCCGTGTTACAGAATGCTTCAGGCTATCTTTTGATATGTCAATTAGTTTTGCCATGGTTTCACCTCGGTCTGCAAAGATGAAAAGAAATGTGTTTTAATAATGTTAAGGTCATGGTGCAGGGAGCCCGTTTTACAAAATGTTGGCTTCCTTTAAGACGTCCGTAATGGTTTCGTAAGAATTGCGCAGCAAGACAGGGATATCTGCAGGACGCACCCATCGCACTTCTTCGATCTTTTCTTCTTCCTGGGGCAGAAGACTGCTTTTCACCGAAGCGCGCATCAGGTACCACTCCGTATACTTCAGCATCAGCTGGTTGTTCATCGAATAAATGTGCATGGTATTGCCGATCCGCTCGCCCAGCGTTACCTGTTCCAGGCCGGTCTCCTCCCTTACTTCGCGCAGAGCACATTGTTCTATATCCTCACCTTCGTCCAGTTTCCCTTTCGGCAGGTCCCATTTGCCTCTCCGGAGGATCATCAGTATAGCGCCGTTTTCATTGACCACTACCCCGCCCCCTGAGTATACCGGGTAAAAGTTCCACAGCAATTCCTTTTCCAGCTGTGCCCGGTCTGCATCTACCAGCAGCACACCGCTGCATGCAGAATCTTCGAGCAGGCTTAAGGCCTCTTTAAAATGGCCTGCTGTAGCGCCTTCCAGCTTTTTATACGCTTGGTACCGGCTCAGATCCGCCTGAGGCCCGGCCAGTATGAACGGTTTGTTGTTATAGTAGATCTTTTGGTGAAAACTCATTGAACCGTTTTGTATAATTTATAGAATGGGTGTAGTTTTGGCGCATGAGCACTCAAAAACATTTCGCTGAAAAACTCCTGCAAATTAAGGCATTACAGATAAATACGCAACAGCCGTACAAATGGGCTTCCGGCTGGAATTCTCCCGTGTACTGCGACAACCGGAAAGTCCTGAGTTTCCCATACACACGCGATTTTGTAAAGAGCGAACTCGCCAATATGATCCTGGAACATTACCCTGATGCGGAAGTGATTGCCGGGGTGGCTACTGCCGGCATTGCACACGGCGTACTGGCTGCCGACCTGATGAAACTGCCTTTTATCTATGTGCGCAGCAAACCCAAAGAGCATGGTATGGGCAACCAGATAGAAGGCGTATTGGAGCCCGGTGCAAAAGTTGTGGTCGTGGAAGATCTGATCTCCACGGGCAAAAGCAGCCTCGAAGTGGTAGAAGTGCTGCTCGCCAACGGTGCAGACGTATTGGGCATGTGCGGATTGTTTACCTACGGCTTCCCGGCTGCAGACGAAGCTTTTGAGCAAGCCGGCCTGAAACTGCATACCATCAGCAACTATACCGCCCTGATGGAAGTAGCCGAAGAACTGAAGATCATTACTCCCGACCAGAAAGAAAAATTAGCCGAATGGCGCACCAGCCCGTCCACCTGGACGATATAAACACGCATGAACTGGCTCAGACTTATACGCTGGAATAACCTGTTTATCATTATGCTCACACAGCTCCTGGTCTGGGCCTGTGTGCTGCTGCCCCTGCGCCGCTGGAGCAGCAGCAGCTTCCTGCTGAGCCCGTTTAATTTCGGACTGCTTTGTCTTTCTACCCTGCTCATCGCTGCTGCGGGCTATATCATCAACGACTATTTCGACATCAAAATCGATTCGATCAACAGGCCGGAAAAGGCTATACTGGACCATAGCATCAACAGGAGGACGGGTATCATCTACCATTCCGTGCTCAACATCAGCGGCCTCCTGCTGGCCGGTATCGTAGCCCTTCAGGCCGGTAAGGCGCATTGGCTGCTCGTACAGCTCAGTTGTACCCTGCTGCTGTTTTTCTATTCCTCCCCCTTCAAGCGTATGTTCGTGGTGGGCAACGTGGTCGTAGCCCTGCTGACCGGGCTGACGATCTTCACCCTTTTCGTATACGAACCGGCCTTGTGGCAATTTGTATTCCGCAGCCCGATGCTGCAGAAAGACGGGGCCGTTATTCCCAATCCCATTTGGGTAATGGGTATCTACACCTGCTTTGCCTTTATCCTGACCTGGATGCGGGAAGTAGTCAAGGATATGGAAGACCATATCGGCGATGCCGCAGAAGGCTGTATTACGATGCCGATCCGCATAGGACTGAAACGGACCGCCCGCTTTGTGCAGTTCCTTTCTCTGTTTGCACTCGGCCCCTTGCTGCTGGCTTCGGTGAAAGTCAGTGGCCTGTTAGCCGCCTATACTTTTTTCGCGATTACCATTCCCCTGGCGCTCTGGGTCATTTACCTGCCCCGACAGGCCACTACGCAACATTATCACAAGATGAGCCGTTACCTGAAAATGATCATGGTATCCGGTATCGGTTCACTGATCATTTACTATTACCAGGCCAATGCATAATCTGATCCTAGCTTCCCAGTCGCCCCGCCGTCACCAGTTGATGGAACAGGCGGGTTTTACCTTTACAGTAGCCGTTCCGGATGTGGACGAAACCAATCCTCCCGGTATGCCCGGCTCTGCGGTCCCCGAATTCCTGGCGCACAAAAAAGCCACCGCGATCCGGCAGCAATACCCGGATGCCACCATACTCGCTGCCGATACCGTTGTGCTCCTGGGCAATGAGCTGACCGGCGACGAGATATTGGGCAAGCCCCTGGACTCCGAAGATGCCATAGCCATGCTGCAACGCCTGTCCGGGCGCATGCACCGCGTGGTCACCGGTGTCTGCCTCATCAAAGGCAGCAAAACCGAACAATTTTCTTCGATCACGGAAGTGTATTTCCGCAGCCTGAACCTGCAGCAGATCCAGCATTACATCATGCAATACAAACCCTTCGACAAAGCCGGCTCCT
>JAEUVW010000041.1 GCA_016786525.1 Chitinophagaceae bacterium | reverse complement strand
TGAGCTCGCCGGCCTGGGTTTGAAAAAGTTCATCACGACCCCGCACATACACGGGGAAATGTATGATAATGATACACAAAAAGTACAGCGGCATTTTCAACCCCTTAAAGACTACCTGGCCCAACACCGGCCTGAGCTGTCTATCCAGGTTTCGGCAGAATACTTCCTGGATACCTATTTTTTAAGCCATGTGCTGCCGAAAGGCTTAATGGCTTTCGGCCGGAACAATGTGCTGGTAGAAGTCAGCATGGCCGGCTGGAACAGGCAGTTTAACGAAATCATGTTTGCCGTACAGGCCAATGGATACAACCCGATACTGGCACACCCCGAACGCTACCTGTACGAGACCGATATGAGCGTCTTTGCGGCGCTTAAAGATAAAGGGGTGGCCCTGCAGCTGAATTTACTGTCTATACTGGGCTATTATGGCAAGTCTATAAAGATCACCGCAGAAAAGATGCTGGAAATGGGGCTGTACGATTATTGCGGCACAGACCTGCATCACCACAGGCACCTTGCCCATATCAGCAATATGCCGGCCGAACACCAGGAAATTATGTGGCAGCTCAGCGAATACAAATTTAAAAATAAAGATTTGTATCACGAGATATCTTAAATTATATCGCCAATTAAGTTAACTTTGCCCATCAAAATTGCATCCCTCAATGACAATATCGTATAGGTATCTAGGCATAGCAGCGCTCCTGGTAGCATCTTGCAGCTCACCTAAAAAGACGCTTTATTTTAATACAAATGAGCCCAATGATACAACTATAACTACTGTCCAGAACCTGCCCCGGCCGGATGTGGAGATTGGTCCGGACGATATTGTGGCGATCAACATCACCAGCGTGGATGCTTTTACCTTAAAAGACCCGGTAGCGATCTTTAACGAAGGGGGTATCCCATATAATGTCTCGCCGCAGGTCGGCAACCAGGGGGGCACCGTAAAGGGCTATCTTGTTGACCCTGAAGGCTTTGTTGATTTTCCCGTTGTGGGCAAGATCAAGCTGGCCGGACTGACGCCTACCCAGGCCAAGGAAAAAATGGGCAAGATACTCGTAGAGCATATTAAATCGCCTGTTGTCGAAGTACGGGTGCTGAACTTCAAGATCAATATGCTTGGGGAGATCACCAGGGTAGGGCCTGTACTGGCACCCAACCACAAGATCAACATCCTGGAAGCGCTCTCAGCCGCAGGCGATATCCCCATCACCGGCCGTAAAGACAATGTGACCGTTATCCGCGAAAACAGGACCAGTGGGAAGCAGGAATTCGGCACCATCAACCTGAACAGTAAAAAGCTCTTTACCAGCCCGTATTACTACCTGCAGAAAAATGATATCGTATACGTAGAGCCCAACAGGCTGAAACGCCAGCAGACCAATGAGTTTTTGTTGTTCTACCTGCCGACCATAACAGCACTTGTAGGCACCGTATTGTCTGTTTATGGCATTGTTCAGATAGCCAATAACGCTAAAAAATAAGAAAGCACTGTTAGTGCGATTTGTCAACAGCCATTATTAGTTTTAAGTACCGCATGGATCAAAATACACAAGCCCAGGGAACTCAGGGTATTATTAAAGATCAGATCAATCAGAATTTTGATATACGCCGCTTCCTGGCGTCTGTCATCAGCTACTGGTATATCATCCTGCTCTGTGTGATCGTGGCCATGACCGCCGCTTTCCTGTACCTGAGGTATACCACCCCCATGTACCTGGTCAGGAGCTCCCTGATGCTGGACGGGGGCGATGCCCAGGGCACCAACCAGGCCGGGACCTCCGTACTGAAAAAGATCGGTATGCAGGAAGAAGGCGTCAATATGTTCAACGAGATCATGCTGCTGAAATCGCAGGACCTGGTCAAAGAAGTGGTGGACTCCCTGAACCTTCATATCCGCTATTGGGTACAGGGTAATGTAAAAGAGACAGAGATCTATGAGCAGTCGCCCATTAAAGTCATCTTCGACTCCAACGGCTACCGTGGTGCTATGGATGAGATAACGATTAACCAGGCCACCGACAACAATAAGATCATTGAAGGCCTGTTCATCGTCACCTACAACGAGAAAGACATGCGCGTGCCCTTTGACTCCTGGGTCGAAATGCCTTTCGGAAGGATGAAGATCATCTACACAAACTTTAAACTGGTGAATACCGGCTATGCCGACAACCGCATCAAAGTAACCTTTACCTCTAAAGAAGCGGCCATGGGCCAGTTCCTTTCCGTGCTGCAGATCTATCCCTCAGACGGCAGGACCAGTATGCTGGAGATAGCACTTACAGACAACCTGCCGGTAAGGGCCATTGACTTTATCAACGTACTGGTCGAAAAATACCACGTGAACGAACTGTCCAACGCTGTGCTTTCCGCCAAGAAGACCAGGGACTTCATCGACAAACGCCAGGCAGAACTGGCAGACCAGCTGAAAGGAGTGGACTCAAAAGTCGAAGGCATCAAAGTGAGCCATAACATGATCGATGTGACGGCCCAGGGAGGCGCCTATATTGCCGGTAAAGAAGAATCGCAGCAGAAGATCAACGAGCTGATCCTCGAAAAGCAGAATCTTTCGGAAATCAAGAACACCGTTTCCAATATCTCCGACAATCGTTATTCCATCGTTGCCGGGGTAACCGTAAAAGATCCTGTACTGACGGAGATGATCACGAAGTACAACCTGGTCGTACAAAAGATCGATTTTGAAAAACAACCGGAGAAAAGCCTGATGCGCCTTAAAGATGAGGCCGAAGTGACCGCATTGAGAAAAGGCATCATAGAGGCAATCGGGAAAAATGAAACTTCGATCAATAGCACCATGCAGAGTGCTTACCAGAATTCTGCAAGGTACAGCGGCCTGATCGGCACCATCCCGGGCCTGGACCGCTCGATCAACGACGTAAAGCGCGAATACGATGTATTGCAGAGCATGTACCTGACCCTGTTCCAGAAAGGGCTGGAAAATGAAATCGCATTGAATGCCGCTTCCGCAAAATCAAAACTGGTGGTGCAGCCCTATAACACAGGCGTGCCGGTAAAGCCGATCCCCAAAAGTGTGTATATGCTGGCCTTCCTTGCGGGCTTCCTGATCCCCTGCTCCGCGTTTGCAGCCAAGGAATTGCTGAACAATAAAGTGATGAACGAAACGGATATCGAGGCCATGACCAATATCCCCATCCTGGGCTCCATCAACAAAGCCCCCGATGGCATGGAAGTGGTGATCGGACCCAGCATCCGTACCGGTATTGCCGAGCAGTTCAGGTTGCTGCGGACCAACCTGGAGTTTATGGCCGTCAATGAAAACAAGAAAACCATCCTGGTGACCTCCAGCGTGAGCGGCGAGGGTAAAACATTTATTTCGATCAACTTGGGGCTGACCCTGGCGCTGACGCATAAGAAAGTACTGGTGATGGAGTTTGACCTCCGCAAGCCCAAGATCAGTGAGCGCCTCAACCTGGAAAGAGACGGTGGTATCAGCGCGTACCTGGCCGGTGTGGTGAATGACCTGGACAAAGTGGTCAAACCTTCCGGCCTGCATGGCAATCTCTTTGTGGCCAACTGTGGCGCCGTGCCTCCCAACCCGGGTGAGCTGATCCTGCAGCCGCGCAACAAGCAAATGTTTGAAGACCTGGGCGAGATCTTCGATGTGATCATCATCGATACAGCCCCGATCGGCATGGTGTCCGATGCGACCATCCTGGCCAAGTATGCGGGTGTGAATGTATTTGTCACCCGCCAGGGCCGCACGATCAAGGGCCAGATCAAAATGCTGGACATGCTGTATAACGAGAAGAAGATCATTAACCCGGCCATTATCTTTAACGGTGTGGAAAGGAGTAAGAAATATGGCTATGGCTATGGTTATGGCTATGGGTACGGCTACGGCTATGGTTATGGAAATGATACCTCCGGCGGTGGCTATTACGAAGACGATACCCCCGTTGCTTCCGGTAAGATCAGGAACATTTTCAAAAAGAAAAAATCAAAAGCATAAGCGCAAAGAGGTTTGGAATATCCAAACCTCTTTTGCATTTTAGTCATTGTTGCCGGCCCGGTGTTCCGCCGCCCGGGCCTCGATCTCGAAGCGGTTGTTGTGGTAGCCTTTGCGCAGGCTTTCCAGCAGGTATAGGTACAGGAAACGCACAAGGCCGTATTGCCGGAATTGACGCACATGTTCCAGCTCGTGGCGCAGCCAGGCTTCATTGGCCAGGAAATCGGCCTTGCTGACGCCATGAAGGTGAATGGTAGATCTCCATACCACAGCCATGCCCCGCTGTTTCAGCTTCAGGGAGGCCAGGTAAGCCAGCGCAGATTTTTCCTTGATTGAATACTTCATGGTTCCGGTGCAAAAATAGTATTTACCGCGCAGCGCATTATCCTGTACCTTGCAGTAGACTTAAACCAACAGATCATGTCGTACCTGCAAAGTGCCAAACGCCAGTTTATGCTGTACCGCCAGCTGGGTGAAAAAGCCATCGCACAGATCAGCGATGCAGCCTTGTTTCAGCGCTCCGACGAAGATGCCAACAGCATTGCCATCATCGTGCAGCACCTTTGGGGCAACATGCTCAGCCGCTGGACCGACTTCCGCACGACGGACGGGGAAAAACCTTCGCGGAAAAGAGATGACGAATTTGAACCCCTTACAAAAGATCGCGCCACCCTGATGCAGCAATGGAATGAGGGCTGGGACTGCCTGATGCAGGCCCTGGACAGTATAGACGACAGCAACCTGCAGGAGATCGTTTACATCCGCAATGAAGGCCATACCATACTGGAGGCCATCAACCGGCAAATCGCGCATTACAGCTACCATGTAGGGCAGATCGTGCTGCTGGCCCGGATATACCGTCACCAGGACTGGCAAAGCCTGTCTATACCACGCAACGGCTCAGCAAGCTATAATGCCGGTAAGTTTTCGGAAGAAAAAGCACAACGCCATTTTACGGACGAATGGCTGAAAGACGGGGAGCAAAAGAGTTAGAAATCCTCCTGCGGAACGACTTCTGCCAGGCTCCGGTATTTTTTATCCGCCAGTGCAAATTTCGGGTTGTCGAAATGAAGGACATCCGGTATCGCAATTACCTTCATACGGGCCGCCTTGGCCGCAATGATGCCGTTTAAGGAATCTTCAAACACGACACAGTGCAGCGGGGAACTGCCCAGCTGCCTGGCGCAATGCAGGAACACGGCCGGGTGAGGCTTGCCAAAACCTACCGTATCTGCAGAAGACAATTCTGTAAAATAATCACCCAGTTCAAAATGACGGATCAGCTCCTGCAGCATGCGTATCGGCGACGAAGTGGCGACGCCCATCTTGAAACCACTTTCTTTCAGTTGCTGCAACAGGCCTGAAGCCCCCGGCATCACCCGCCCTTCGGCCTTGGACAGGCCAATGATATCATCGATGATCTCTTCGGATATTTCATGCACACCGGCTCCCTGCCAGGGATATTTCACCGACCAGTATTCCACCACCTCGTAGATTTTCAGGCCCGTGGTTTCCTTAAACTGGTGCGGCAGTACCGGTATCTTGTGTTTTTCCGATATGCGCTGCATGCTTTTGCTCCAAAGCGGCTCTGTATCCAGGAGCAGGCCGTCCATATCAAATATTGCAGTGTCAATCATGCCGGCGGTCAGAATTTTTG
>JAEUVW010000036.1 GCA_016786525.1 Chitinophagaceae bacterium | reverse complement strand
AGAACCGGTGCAGGAAGTGACCATTACCTTTACCTGCTACAATACGAAAGCCAAAGACCGGCCCCGCATGATCATTTCAGCCTACAATGCGCAGGCTAAGAAAGTGGATGAAGAACTGTTCATCGACAAAAGCAGGAAAGAAGAAATCCATACCATTACCCTCACCGGCGAAAGCATCAAACCCCTGATCATCTACAACCGGAACTTCACCGGCCAGATCCTGGAGATTTGCTATGTGCGCGTGAGCAGGCCCAATATGGAAGCCCTGGAAAACTACCTGAAATGCTTCCGCAGCCTGCAGATGCCCTACTGCTCTGCAGAGTACAACCGCGAGGCAGAGCGCCTGAAAGAGCTGATCAAAAACCGGGAACTGCTACAGAAATACCTGGACAGCAAAGAAGAGTGCGCACAGACGATCTTTGAGACCGGGGCCTTTGAAAGCGTGCTGTTCTATGGCGCATTGCACAAAAAAGCAGTACAGCCCATACTGGTGGAAGAACTGGACGAAGACAACAACATCATCAAACAGCATTACCTGAACGACCTGATCCTCAAAGAAGTGACCACCCCGCTGACGGATCTGCCTGCAGACTGGCTGGACGCCAACCTGCCCTGGCGCCCTTCGGTGTTCTCTTTCGGCACCTACCTGCAAAGCGGCTATTTCAACGCCTACAGCCGCATCCTGTTCGCTGTCAAAGCCTCGTCAGAAAAAACGACGCGCATCCGTATCAGTACCTGTCTGAAAGGCCTGGGTGTGCCTCCCCTGTACCTCTCTGCGCTGGAAGTTTTGCAACTGTCGGAAGTACAGCACAATGCCACCGTTACCGAGATGCAGCAAACGGAGCAGGATACACTCAGCGGATACCTGAACGACACCGATAAGCCGATCCCGCTGCTGCGTCCCAACAAAGAGTACCGCCTCTCGGTCACCTATGCCACCGAGATCTATACACGCAAGAAAAAAACGGACAGCTTCCAGCTGAAATACAGCCCGGCCGATGTCACCACGCAAACTTTTGCGTTCCGTACAGACGACACACCACCCCTGCCGCTGTCGCCCTATGTACTCGGCACCACCCCGGCCATGGATGAGCAGTTCCATTTCTTTAAAGACGACCTGAAAGTGGTGTTCAACGACGATGCTTTCCTCCGCATGTACAGCATGTACGGCAAAAAGCTGAAAGCCGTCATCAGGGGAGCAGACGGCGTAGCGGTCAACAACAGCCCCGAACATGTCAGCATTACCGAACAGATACCGGCACAGGTAAAAACGCCTTACCGCGAAGCGATAGAAGCGCTGATCGACAGCGGCAAGCTGGGTTGCTTCGGCGAGATCAGCTACCCGTCTCATTCGGTATTCAAACCACCCTTTGACCTGAAGCCCCTGATGCCCTATACGTTCGACATTGACTTCGACCCCGCCACCCCTGACGATGGTGTCAAACCGGTACAGCCTTTGTTCCGAAGGGCCTTCAAAACAAGCCGCTACGCAGACCTCGCCGACTTTGTGAAAGACCTGGCCTCGAAACAGATCGGGCACAAAGCACTGAAAAACACGATCAGCAGCCTGCCTTTTGCCGATCCTGAACCCGGTACCATCGTACGCACGGTGACGGATGCCGAATTCGAACAATTACTGTCTGGCGCGGGTATCGCACCCGATGCAGCCAAAGAAACTTCGGGATTCACGGTACTCTGGGCCAACAGTTCCGGCGACTTTAACCCTTATGCCTTACTGATAGAGGCCAGCGAACCGATGTGGCGCTTCCGCATGGAAGCACAGACCAAAACGGTACTGAACGAGCAACTGCAGGAAATCGATCCGAATTTCAAGATTTACGAAGACCAGCCTAAGGCAGCGATGATCCTGAAAGCGAAAAGCGGCCAGAATGTGATCCGTCAGCTGATCCGCAACAGCAGTGGCATGAAGACCATCGTATTGTTCCATACCATCAGTTGGCCGCTCAGCGGCAAGACGGTGACCGTGGAAATCGAGCAGACCGCCAGTACTTTCTACAACCTGCCTGCCAACACGAAGACCCTGATCGAACTGAACCTGGGCGCCAAAGCACCCTGGGAAGAATAAAGCTCACCTATTATAAAGGACAAGAACAGACATAAAAAACTAAGATCATGCGTTTAAGTCATCCAGCCTTCCAGTTATTCAGCGCCACCCTCTACGAGGTTGTCGAGCAAAATATCATGCCTTCTTTCCTGGCCAGGATCAAAAAGCAGGAGCAGTTCCGCAAAGTAGAGATCGGCAGTAACTATGTACCGGTAGCCCTGCGCTGGACCACCCACCCGGAATTCGGGTTCCCGCGACAGCCCTTTAAAGTGTTCCGCAGGCAGGCCTCTTACCCCAGTGACAGTATAGTGCGGATACTGCAGAACGCCAACGAGGCCGTGAATGTTACCCGTACCTTCCCCTTCGGCGAAGAGATGTACGTGATGGCTGTCAGCTGTACCGTAGCGCCGGGACAATCTTTGCTGCTCACCCCTGTAGGCCGCGACAATATACCGATGAAAGCCAAAGCCTACCGGATGGAAACCTCGGGCAGCATCATTTTCAAAGCACCTTTTATGAAAGGGATACTTTGCGAGGGCCTGGGTTGGGTGAACAACATTGTTGCCGTACCGATGCAGGGTGTGATGCAATCCACGCAATGGCAGCACATACAGACCGTAGGCTTTCCGTTCAAAGACAAAGAAGTATTGGGCCAAGGGTACGAAAGCGACCCGCAGGGTTTTGTCGGCGCAGAAGTAACCGGGGAAGCAGCCGGGCTGATGCGCCTGCAGATGGGCGAATGGTTGTTCCTGCCGCCCAATAGCGTGAATACTGCAGACGGCCTGGTTCCGGATGTCAGCTGGCGTCACCCGCGTGCCGATAAATACCTGGACATGCTGCGCGGCGACCAGTTGCAGATGATCAGCAGGTGCCTGCGTATCAGCGATGATTTTTCGTTTGACCGTTCGAAACGCCAGCCAGCCTACCTGCACAAGATGACCATACCCGGTATAGACCAGGTCGGTAGCGGCAATACGCCAAAAGATGCGAACGTAGTGATCCCGGTAGTACAGCACACCGTACTTTCTGTAAGCAACGAAAGCCCTGCGGCCCTGGGACTGGGTTTCGGCACCTACGATTTTATACCGGTGCGCAACAGCCAGGCGCCCGCACAGAACTACAGCTATATGGCGGCCTACAATACCACAATGGTCACTGCCCAGAACTTTATGGGCTTTGACTACATGGTCACTGCGCAATACACCATCCGGCCATTCGGAGAATTTGAACTGCCCTTCCTGGACAACCTGAGCCAGCAGATCGAGTTCTGTGCGCTGAACGATGAACGCAGCCGGCCGGTGACCCCTGCAGAGTTGCAGGCTTTCGGTTTACAGATGAACCGTCCGCAGCATGTGGATGCCCCCTATACAGAATCTGTAAAGCTGCGCTGGGCACAAAGCCATGTACCGCATGGATATGGCATCGTATCCAGTTACAAACCCCTGCAATCGCAGGTGCTCAACGACCCCTACGATTTCGGCGGGGCAAGCTACCAAAACTTCTTTACCCCGGTACCCAAAATAGACGGGGTGCAGCAGGACACTGAAGATATCGGTAAATTCATCTACATCGGTACCGACGAGCCCGTTCCGTTTTACGGCAGCGAAGCGCACAAATACTTTGTTGCAGGCTGGGATGTTTTCGGCCGCTGGACACCCTGGACCAAATGCGGCTATACCGCTACCGCACCCGCACCGCAGCAGCCCGGAATTATGTCCATACACCTGAATGTATCCGACCCGCAGAACATTTATAACCTTTC
>JAEUVW010000368.1 GCA_016786525.1 Chitinophagaceae bacterium | reverse complement strand
CATCCGGCGGGCAGACACAGATCACCGAATCCTTTGAACCCGAAGGCCAGAACAGCCTGGACATGCAGCGCATGGGCTGGCAGGCCATCCTGGACAATTTCAAGCAATACGTACTTTCCAAACAATAAATTCTTTAAAACTATGTAGTCTGCCTGCAAGCAGGGCATTCTTCCCGGGCAAACAGGCAGGCTACAGTAAAAACAATACATTATGAGCAATACAATATATCCCTGCCTCTGGTTTGACGGCAAAGCCAAAGAAGCTGCCGAATTTTACTGCAGCGTATTCAAAAACTCCCGCATCACGCAGGAAAACCCTATGGTCGTACGCTTTGAATTAGACGGCATACAATTTATGGGCCTGAACGGGGGGCCGCAATTCACCTTTTCAGAAGCCGTCTCTTATGTGGTCGAATGTGCAGACCAGCAGGAGATCGACTACTACTGGGACAAGCTGACCGCAGATGGAGGCCAGGAGAGTATGTGCGGCTGGCTCAAAGACAAGTACGGGTTCTCCTGGCAGATTGTACCTGAAATACTGGGCAGACTGATGAGCGATCCCGAAAAAGGCCAGAGAGTCATGCAGGCCTTTATGAAAATGAAAAAATTTGACATACAAACGCTACTCGACGCCTAACTTTACACTTTAACCTAAAATTTAAATTGTATGAAAATCTTAAAAGGGATACTCTTAGGCATTGTCGGCCTCATTGCCTTGCTGCTCGTTGTAGCGCTGTTTACACCAAAACAATACACCGTCAGTGTGTCAGAGACCATCAACAGGCCCAAAGCCGAAGTAATGGCTTACGTAACGATACTGGCCAACCAGGAACAGTACAGCGAATGGGTAAAAGCGGACCCGAACCTGCACCCGCAGATCATCGGTACCGACGGTACAGTAGGAGCGATCCAGAAGTGGGACAGTAAAGATGACAATGTGGGCGAAGGCCAGCAGCAGATCACGGCGCTTACAGAAGACAGGATGGATATCAACCTGGATTTTATCCGCCCTTTTGAAGGCCATGCCAAAGCGGCAAACATCTTCAAAGCAGTATCGGACAACCAGACCGAGCTTACCTCAGAGTTCTACGAACATGCGAAATACCCGATGAACCTGATGTCTTATTTCATCGGTCGCAAAATGATCGAAGAAACACAAAAGAAGAATTTGCACAACATCAAAACGATACTGGAGCAACGCTGATGAAACCCAAACTGTCCGACGCCGAAAAAACGGAAGCCTATATGCTGGCATTGGAGCACCCTTTGAAAGAGGAGATCAATGCAGTACGGGAACTGATTAAGAAAGCGAGTACAAAAATAGCTGAGCGCATTAAATGGAATGCGCCCAGCTATTACTACAAAGAAGACCTGCTGACCTTCAATCACCGCAACCGCAGCCGTGTACACCTGGTCTTTCATCATATTGCGATTGTGAAAGACACATCACCCTTGCTGGAAGGTGAGTACAAAGACAGGCGCATGCTTTATTTCGACTCCATGGCAGATATCCGCGCCAGGGAAAAAGAATTCAACCGTATTATTAAAAGACTGATCAAAGAAATGGATGCTTTATGACCGTAGAAGTGTTCAAAACCAATATGGATTGCCCCCACAGGGCGCAGGATGCCCTTACCGGGCTGCAATCCCTGTTTCCCGACTATGTACTCAGCTTCGACCTTGAAGACTGCGACCGCATCTTGAAAGTAGCAACAACAGGCAGCATTGCCAGCGAAGGCATACTCGAATTTTTCCGCAGCAGGAACTACCAGATCGAAGTGCTGGTATAATCAGGAAACCATAGGACACTGAGGGGGCCCTGCGCACTTATGACTAATCCTGAATTAAACTAATCCATATCTCTTTGAATGGATTTGAGTACTTTATTCTTTGAAAAACGATAAGCTCATTTTGCAGATCAACATATTCCTCTGCATTATAGTTTGGACTATCTCTTCCGGGATTGCCTTTAAATGTCCTGATAAACCGCACACATTTGTGCCCATGAATAGTTGTGTCCTGTCCACTATTATAGACCTGCCCCTTCAGAAAAGCAAATTGGTACTTCCCATCATAATCTGTAGTAATTGTATCCGTGAGCTTATAGAGGCTACTTACCTGTTTATTAAAACGCCAAACCAATACGCCCGGTTGATCTGAATAAAAATCACCCGCATACTTGAGCGCTGTATCTGTACCAAGCGCATTATAAGCGCTTTTAATAAATATACTTTTCCCTCTCTTTATGATAGAAAATTTTTGCGATGAGGTATCAAATGTCTTTAAGCGCGCATTGTATTTTATGACCTTTTTTTGATAATGATACACTTTGCTATCCTTTGCTGCTGACACAAAAGGTAAAAGGGCAAGACAAATAGCAGGTAGTTTTTTCATTCAATTCTATTCAGCAGGACATTCATTATTCAGGATGATTAAAAATCCTGCTTCACCGTATTTCCTTTTTCAAATTACCCAATCGGAGCTGGTCTCAAGACTGCTTCCGCAATCAAAAATCTCAAATCATACATCCTAAATCTTCGGATCTCTTGGCATAGACACGCTCCTAAATCACATTGACCACATTCCACAAATTAACTGCCCTACCTCGGTACCTCTATCCTTTTCAGCAATTCCTTCAGCACCTCGTCGGCAGAACTGCCTTCCATTTCACGCTCCGGTGTCAGGCTGATCCGGTGGCGCAGCACCGGCAGTACAGCGTAAGCCACATCCTCCGGGATGACAAAATTCCGGCCGCGGATCAATGCCACAGCCTTCGCAACATTAAGTAAAGCAATAGAGGCCCTGGGCGAGGCTCCCACATATAGTGAGCGGTCATTCCGGGTTTCAAAAACGATCTGTGCGATATAGGCAATGATCTTCTCCTCTACGAAAACCGAACGGACCTGCCGGCGGGCTTCCTTTAATTCTTCCGGAGTAACAATCGGGCTAACTTCCTGTACGAGCTCAGCGACCGGCTGCCGGTTTTGCATGGTCAGGATGCTGATCTCTTCCTCCAGGCTGGGGTAAGCCACATTGATCTTCATGATAAAGCGGTCCAGCTGGGCTTCCGGCAGGCGGTAGGTGCCTTCATGTTCAATCGGGTTCTGGGTAGCCAGTACCATAAAGGGAGATTGCATCTTGTATGAAAAACCATCGATCGTCACCTGTTTTTCTTCCATCACCTCGAACAGCGAAGCCTGGGTTTTGGCCGGCGCCCTGTTGATCTCATCGATGAGTACAATATTGGAGAATATCGGCCCTTGCCGGAACTGGAAAGAGGCGGACTGGCTATTGAATACACTGGTACCCGTGACATCTGAAGGCATCAGGTCCGGGGTAAACTGTATTCTCGAAAAGTCTACAGCCAGCATTCTGGCCATTAAGCGGGCCGTCAGCGTCTTGGCCACCCCTGGCACCCCTTCTATCAGCACATGACCATCCGCCAGCAAAGCGGCCAGCAGCAGCTCCAGCATTTCCTGTTGTCCTACGATCACTTTACCCATCTGCTCCTGCATCCGGGCAATCAGGGCGGGCATTTGCTCCGTCGCTGCAGGCACCACTTCCGTTTCGTTTCTATTTTCGTATTCCATAGTCATTTGCTTTATAAAATTCCTGTATTGTTCTGTAGAAATCAAATAAAAAATCGTTGCTGACAGCAGCCTGGTCCAGGTGCAAACGGTGCAGTAAGGAAAGCAAACGATGAGCCGTTGCCGCAGGTACACCGGCTTTGGTGCTCAGCAGTACTGCAAAATCATCATTCAGGTTTGCTGTACTCAGGTGTAAGCGGGTCCTTACCCAGTCCAGGAAATGCTGCTCCATTTTGTGCGCCAGGTTCCGGTTGTCTCCCTTATTGTAATACAGGAGGCCCACGGTTTCGATAAAAGCCACAGAGGTATTGCTGATGGGCGGCACGACAGGAATAGCCCGCTGCCGGCGCTTGATCTCAAACAGTAAATAGACCAGCGCTGCGACCAGTACAAGGATCAGGGCCATACGTGTAGCCTTGTTCCGCCACAGGATATTAAGGCTGGAATCCGAGGGCGTCCGTTCTGTATAATTTCCCCAGTAAATGTGCTGTACGTTCCCGGGTATCGATTGCCACAGGTGATCGGTATAAGCCCTGTTTTCTTCCTGCAGCAGGAAAAAATTACTCAGTACCAGGGGTGTTGCCACCAGGGTCAGGTGTCCTTTCCCGATGGCAAACTGAATGAAATTGGGAGCCGAAAAGCTATCCTTTGCATCATGCACCGAACCCAGCATACGTGCCGGACCTGATGATATTTCTTCTGTAAAGTCAAGACTGAGGCTGTCCTCCTGCCGCACAAAGGCAAAGTATCCTTTCAGATCCCGCCCCCAGAAACCAAAACGCCGGCCGGGCAGGGCATCGAGGCTCAATGCGCGTACA
>JAEUVW010000345.1 GCA_016786525.1 Chitinophagaceae bacterium | reverse complement strand
TATATTGTCGGCTCCTTTATCGGTAAAACACCTTTTTCTTCCATTTCCCCGAAAAAGACCTGGGAAGGTACCGTAGGCGGGGCTTTGCTGACGGTACTTGCAGCCGTAGTATATGGCCTGTTGTCGGAGTATTATACAGTGACCGACTGGGTTGTTTTGTCCCTGTGTGCGGCTGTAGCCGGCACCCTGGGCGACCTGTTTGAAAGTAAACTGAAGCGGGTAGCGGGCGTTAAGGATTCGGGTTCCTTTATGCCCGGGCACGGCGGGGCGCTGGACCGTTTCGATTCTTTGCTGGTGGCGGCTCCCTTTGCCTTCAGCTATGCCTACCTTTTTATGCCGCCGCTGCACATCCATATTTTTTAAATTACCTTCGCACAAAATATTTTATGACGATACACCGGGAAGGATATAAGTACATCATCATTGCCACCATCGTATTTATCGGTGTGGCCTGGCTCAACCAGTTTTTCTTCCTGGATATCTGGTGGCTGTACTGGCCGATCCAGACCGTCTTTTTCCTGCTATGGCTGTGGATCGTATGGTTTTTCCGTATTCCCAACCGTAATTTTTCCAAAGGGGAAGACCAGGTGATCGCCCCGGCCGACGGCAAAGTGGTGGTCATCGAAGAAACGTACGAACCGGAGTATTTTAAAGACAAAAGACTGCAGGTTTCTATTTTTATGAGCCCGCTCAATGTGCATGTAAACAGGAGCCCGATCAGCGGCTTTGTCAAATACATGAAGTATCACCCGGGCAAATACCTGGTGGCCTGGCACCCCAAATCTTCTACGGAAAATGAACGCACAACGGTAGTCGTCGGCAATGAAAAAGTGACCCTGCTGATGCGCCAGATTGCCGGAGCCCTGGCCCGCAGGATCTGTTACTATGTCAAAGAAGGGCAGCCCATTGCCCAGAACGAAGAGTTTGGTTTTATCCGTTTTGGCTCCCGGGTAGACATCTATTTCCCGATTGGTACTGAGGTAGATGTGAAAATTGGCCAAATAGTGCAGGGAGGTATTACCGTTTTGGCAAAAATTCCTTAGATTTGAAAAATTATTAAACACTAAAAATTTCTGATACAATGAAAAAGATCACACTATTTCTCGCGGCGTTAGCAGTAGCTGGTTCTTCATTTGCCTACGACGGCAAATGCTGCAAAGGGAAAAAAGAAGCATGCTCTAAAGAAAAGAAAGAGGCTTGTGCGAAAGGTAAAGGATGCTGCAAAAAAGGTGCGGAATCTAAAACAAGTTCTTCTACAACAACAACCAGCACTGCTACCCCTAAGGCTGCTACAAAATAATTCCAGCGATACGCTATTAAACGCCTGCCTGTGCAGGTGTTTTTTTATGCCTTCCTTTCTATTATTTTGTGCCCCATTCTGACCATAGCCGATGAAGGAACTGCTCGACAGCCCGTATAAAAAATTTTTCCTGCTCAGCCTGCTGTGCAACCTGGTTGCCAGCTGGTTTTCGCTGGGGTATCATCAGATCGACGAGCACTTCATGATCCTGGAGTTTGCGAGTTTCAGGTTCGGTACCGTTCCGGCAAGCGTTATTCCCTGGGAATTTACGGATAAGATCCGGCCTACACTGCAGCCTGCTTTTGCGCATTATGTTTTTTCGCTGCTGCGTGCCGCAGGCATCGGCAACCCCTTTGTGCAGGTGTTCCTGCTCCGCGCGTTTTCCTGTATCCTGGCCTGGTATGTGGGCTGTAAAACGGCCTTGCGCCTGGCCCCGCAACTGGAAAACGAAAGGCCCCGCTTCTGGTGGGTCGTATCGGCCACCTGCCTCTGGTTTATTCCTTATCTGCAGGTACGTTTCAGTTCTGAAAATTTTGCCGGTATTGTCCTGTTGGCGGCATTGCTGTGTATACCCGGGGTGTATCGCAGGGGGGCTTACCGCGAAAGCGGTATCCGTTGGATTGCCGCCGGTTTCCTGCTGGGCCTGTCTTTTTATTTCCGCTTCCAGATGGCCTTTGCCATAGCTGGCTTGCTGGTGTGGATCGCTATGTATGCAAAACCGCTGGTGAAAGCATACGCCTTGCTGCTCGCCGGTGCGCTGCTGGCTGTGGGCCTGAACCTGCTGGTCGATCATTGGTTTTATGGCGCATGGGTATTGACGCCCTATAATTATTTTCATGCCAATATTGTACGGGATGCGGCCTCAGGCTACGGTACGACGCCCTGGTACGATTACTTTATCCTGTTTGCCACACAGGGCATCCCCCCCATCAGCTGGGTGCTGCTGCTCCTGTTTTTCATAGGGCTCGTCAAAAGGCCGCTGCAACTGATGGTATTCGTACTCGTTCCTTTCCTGCTGGGGCATATGGCCGTAGGGCATAAGGAGTTCCGGTTTTTGTACCCGGTCTTCCTGCCTTTTTTGTTTGTCTGTTTCAGTGGCCTGCACAGCATCTGGACCGGTATTGAAGGGAAAAAATGGTTGAACCCCACGCTGAAGGTACTGGTGACGGTGAATCTGTTGCTGCTCTGCTACCGCTGCCTGTGGCCCGCAAAGACAAACCACCTGTATTACCAGTTCCTGTACCGGTATGCAAAGGGGAAGCCGCTACACCTGCTCACACTCGGCAGGAGCATCTACGACGAAGGACATAATGAAATCTATCTGTACCGGCCAGCAGGTTTGTCGGAAGACACCTTATCAGAAACGCACTTCCGGAATTACCTGCAGCAGCAGCAGCCCGATAGTGCCCTGGTAATGAGCTACCAGCCCGTACTGCCGCCTTTGAACCCGGCTTATGAAGCCGAACGCCTGTATGTTTACCTGCCCTCCTGGGTCATGAATATCCGGCTCAACGACTGGCAATCGCGCAGCGATATCTGGAGTATCTGGCTGCTGCGTAAAAAGAGCTAAGCCTTACAGGCGCTCGATATGGATCTTTTCGGAATAACTGCTGCCGTTGTCGGAAATGCGGATATGGCCATTCAGCTCAAGGTTGTCTGGAGAGACCGCCACATC
This sequence comes from Chitinophagaceae bacterium, assembly GCA_016786525.1. Classification (GTDB taxonomy): domain Bacteria; phylum Bacteroidota; class Bacteroidia; order Chitinophagales; family Chitinophagaceae; genus Rurimicrobium. Next base: position 2,762 of record JAEUVW010000345.1, on the reverse strand, counting down.
CAGTTCGCTGGGGATCAGCATCCCGTTGGCGGATAAGTTCAGTTGTATTTTTACGGACCTGCCGGTAACTGTTCCGGTACCTTCCCCTGTCTGCTCGCCTGTGACGGCGTAAACAGCCAGGCTTAGCAGCCCATTGTTTTGCTGGAATACATAAGTGCCCTTGCCATTCGGGTCGAACCATTTTCCCGACAGGTCCGCTGTTTGCTCCTGTACCTTATTGACTACAGCAGGTGTCTGCTGCGCGGGGGTATTATTGTGCTGCACCTGGGACTCATTCTGGCCCGGTATGGGCTCTGATGGATTGTTGTTGTTTTCAGAGGCGGCATTCGCGATAATGCCCAACAGTACAATTGCGCCACCAATGAGCCAGTAAACCGTTTTGCTTTTTTTCGGAGCAGCGGGAACCGGTGCGGGCTTCGGTGCCGGTTTGGCGGCCTGCCCCAGTATTTTTTTCAGGAACTCGATCAGTTGTTCCGAATCATATTTCCAACGCTTGTTGGATATCTCGTAAGACTGCCGGCGCAGCAAAGGTTTCAGGTCTTCGGTGAGCAGTTCCTCATCGGGCAAAGAGGCCCCTTCCAGCAATACCGGCACCACCCTGATGTTCCGCTGCAGCGCTGTTGCGATCTCCAGGCGTACCCAGTCATTCTTTTCATTGATGCGGTAGGTATTCCTTTCACTGTTGTAGGCCATCCAGTCGGGGCCAATGATCACCAGCATTACATCAGAGGAGTCCAGGTATTTTGAAATCACCAGCGTAAAGTCAAGCCCCGGCTCGATCTTGTCTATATCCAGGAAGATCTGGTCTTCGTCGAAATGCTGTTTCAGGGCATCGACCAGGCGGCCTGTCGCGGCCTGCGTATCCTTTACCCTGTAACTGATAAATATCTTTTTCTTTACGGGTTGGTTCATTGGCTTTCGTTTAGACTGCTACAAATATAAATATTGTGTATTGGAAAAAGCAAAGGATCTACATTTTCGATTTCTTGTATGTAAAAAAATAAAAAATGCATATAGCCTTTTGGCTATCTTTACAGACACTATCAAAGCACATGCAGATGAAAAAAATGTACCTGATTCTTTTGGCTTTCGGCTGTAACCTCGCGGTGTCTGCGCAGGAAATACTACCCAAGCTTTCTCCGGGCACCAAATCGTACCTGGGCAAAATAACACAAGGTCCCACCGGCAACCTTTTGCCGGAAGGGGTTCACTATAAAAAGAGAAACGATGGTAAAGTGTGTGTCAGTGCGGTCATACAGATCAACAAAGCCGATGCGGTCAGCGTGCAGCGTGCACTGAGCGCCATCAATGCGACAGTGGGCACTAAAGCCGGTATCATCTGGACGGTACAGGTGCCGCTGGAACATGTCGTGCCTTTTTCAAAAATACCAGGCATCCGGTATATACAGATCGATGAGCCTGTGGTGATGCCGAAGCTGGATTCGGCGCGTTCCAAAACAAGGGTAGACTCGGCACATGCCGGTTATGGCCTGCCTTTTGGCTATAGCGGAAAGGGCGTGCTGATGGGCATCATGGATTTTGGGTTTGACTACAATCACCCGACTATGTACGATACTTCCGGGAAAAAATACCGCATTGTCAGAGCCTGGGAAATGAATGCTACAGGTACCGCCCCGACAGGCTACAGCTACGGGAATGAAATTGCAGATACCAATGTGCTGAAAGCAACCGGTACAGACAACCCTGCCCAGATACACGGAGCAGGGGTGGCCGGCCTTGCCGCAGGTTCCGGTTTTGGCAGCCCGGATGGTAATAAACTGTACCGGGGTGTTGCTTATGAAAGTGATATGATCCTGGTCGGCGTACGCCGCGACTCCATAGGAGAGCAATGGATGACAGGAGGTTTTTCTGATTTTATAGACGGGGTCGGCTACATGATGGATTATGCAGACGCGGTCGGAAAACCGATCGTAGTGAACATCAGCTGGGGATCGCACTCCGGCCCGCACGACGGCAGTTCGCTGGTGAACCAGGCTTTTGATGCGATGTCCGGTAACGGCAAGATCATTGTCATGAGCGCAGGCAACGAAGGACGGAATAACCTGCACCTGGGCAAAAAATTCACGGCTTCCGATACCGTTGTGAACACCTTTGTAACGTTTACCAGCCCTGCCTACAAGCGCACCTGGGTAGACATCTGGGGCGATACCGCGGAAACATTTTGCGTCAAAACATCCCTGTACAGCAAAGGCCTGGAAGGCAGCAACACGGGAAGGATCTGCCTGGACAACGGCGTACACTACGACACGCTTATTGCAGCAAACGGGCTGGATACCTGTTTCGTCGAGACCATCACGTCTGATGCGGAGTACAACCTGAAGCCCAGGGTGACGGTCAGCATCTACAGCAAGACAACAGATAGTATCGGCCTCAGCGTTACCGGTACGAAAGGCGATATTGATATGTGGGATGAGTACTATTACTACGGCTATAAATATGGGTTTGCTTCCGAATTTTCGGATATCGGTATACCCTGGGCCAGCAATGGCAATTCAAATACTACGGTAAGTGATATGGGCGCCGGTCACCAGACCTTGCTGGTGGGGGCTTATACCTCGCGTATTTCGTTCAACGACCTTACCGGTACCAAACGTACCTATTCCGGTTTCGTTGAAAACGCCCTGGCTTCTTTTTCCAGCCGCGGCCCTTATATAGACGGAAGGATCAAACCCGATATCACTGCGCCGGGCATGGTGATCATGTCGAGCATGAACTCTATGAATACGGCCTATTCGGATACC
>JAEUVW010000354.1 GCA_016786525.1 Chitinophagaceae bacterium | reverse complement strand
GGGCTACAGATACCTTCTATGCGGCCAATACGGCGGGTACTTATACTTTGCAGGTATACCTGGGTAGCTGTTCGGATACCAGCAACGAAGCGAGCCTGAAGGTGAACCCGCTTCCGGCTTCCGATTTTACAAGAACCGGGGCAACCGGCGCCATATGCCAGGGAAGTTCCCTTGAGCTGACAGCCCTTGCGATCCCACCGGGCTGGCAATACCAATGGTTGTTTAACGGGGCTGAAATCCCGGGTGCTGACAAGAGGAAGTATTTTGCCAATACGGGAGGCTACTATTCTGTACGGATCAGGGATGCGAACAATTGCCGGAAAGTGTCTGATGAGCAGCTCATCATCAATACCCCCATGGGTATCCCGGATCTTTCCCCTAAGGACGTCGTGTTCTGTGAAGGGACTACCATTAAGCTGTATGCCAATGCCGGGCCCTATGCCGTTGCCTTTACCTGGGCAAAGGACGGCCTTGGGCTACCGGATATTGGTGCCTCTATCCTCGCTGCTGCTACCGGTGCTTATGAGGTAACGGCAACCGATATTTACGGGTGCAAAGCCACTTCAAAAAAAGTATCGATAACAGCAGAGCCGCTGCCGCTAAAACCGGTGATTACCCAAACCGGCTCCATACTGAGTGTCAGTGGGATCTACGCAGCTTATCAATGGTACCGGAATGGTAAAATGATCAGCGGCGCCACGAAGAGCACACTAACTCTTGCCTTTGACGGTAACTATCATGTAGTCGTATCCGGTAGTTCCGGATGCGACAATACTTCCGATACCATAGTGCTGAAGAACCTGGCTGTGGAGGAGATTCGTCCGGCTATGAGCATTAAGCTGTACCCGAATCCTGCGCAAAGCATGGTCTTCATCGAGGCCCCCATACCGGTCACCTTACTGCTGAGGGATCAGCAGGGCCGGCGGGTAGCAGAAATCAGCAGGGCACAGCAGGTAGACATGAGCGGCTATGCAGACGGGCTGTACCTGTTTACATTCTATGATGAACAGGGGCAGGTATTGGGTACGCAAAATATCATAAAGAGAACAGAGTAACTTTTTTGTAGGTGGTATAGTTGAAGGAAGTGTGCCCGTTTGGGTGCACTTTCCTTTTTTAGGGTCATACGGGACCAGGGAAAAAATGAGCAGGATCATCTTCCTGTCTTTTCAAGATCATTGCGCCGGTGCGTACAGAAACTGATTTTTGTACCGAAAACAGCGCTACTATTTATGTGTGGACATGCATCTTCAGGAAAAGAGATCAGTGAGCGGATCCTATCGGAACTATATCCCCTTATAGACGGGCATATCCGGAGCGTAGAATGCTATCTGGAGCAATCGGCTGTTTGCAGCGAAGCCGGCTTGTTGTTTGACTTGTTTTACCGGGTGAAATCAGGTTTCGAAGCGGTCAAGGATCATACCACGCAGCTTGTGTTTCCTGCAGTGCTCAGCGTATTCGGTACAAAAAACAAAGCCGGTATGCCATTCGCTGTTCCTGTAGCGGTATTGCAGCAGGAAGCTGTAGCAAAAGAGGCGGTTTTGATGCAGCTCATATCGGATATGGAGCAGGAGGCAGAATGGCTGCAGCTGCCGGAATCCCATCCGGTGGCCTGCTTACTCACTGCATTCACAACAGAGTTTGCTTCCTGCAAGAAAGAATGGCAGCGGATGCTGCAGCACTGGAACAGTACCTGTGCCTGTTTTGCTGCCGCTCATGCCCCTCTTGTTCCGGAAACCACTACAAGTTTTGAAAACCATTGATTATACCTTACAGGACAACTGTTACCATTGCGGTGAAGCCTGCCGCAGCCAAAAGATCAGCATAGAAGACAAGCACTTCTGCTGCAGCGGCTGTAAAATGGTCTATGAAATCCTTAACCGGAATGAACTGTGTACCTACTATGATCTGAACAGCAGGCCCGGTATCAAAACGGAGCTGCACGAAGGAAAGTTCGACTTCCTGGACGATCCGCAGATAGCGGCCCCCCTGATCCGCTTTACCGATGGGCGGCAAACACATGTCAGTTTTTACCTGCCCCGGATGCATTGCAGCAGCTGCCTCTGGCTGCTGGAGCATATTGCCGCAGTCAATACAGGCATCCTGTCTTCCCGTGTCGATTTTGCGGCCAAAGAAGTAGCGATTGTATTTGACCGGCAACGGACCACACTGCGGGCTGTGGTGGAGACGCTCTGCGCTGTGGGGTACGAGCCGCACATCAGCCTGCAGCAGATGCAGGCACAGCCGGACGTAAAGGTTCCCGCCGGGAAACTGTTCCGCCTGGGCATTGCCGGTTTCTGTTTCGTAAACATTATGATGCTGAGCTTTCCCGAATACTTTGCTATAGGGGGCTACCTGGAGCAAGAGGTGGGTGCCGCACTGCATTATTTTATCGTTGCCCTCTCGCTTCCGGTGATCTTTTACTGTGCATCGGGATTTTTCCGTTCAGCCTGGTCCGGTCTGCGCAATCGTTTCCTGAATATCGATCTGCCTGTTGCGCTGGCGCTGGCTATCACTTTCCTGCGCAGCCTCTACGAACTGTTCAGCCATACCGGTACCGGCTACCTGGACAGCATGTCGGGTATTGTCTTCTTTATGTTGCTGGGGCGCCTGGTGCAGGACCGTACCTACAGGGCTTTGTCTTTTGACCGGGATTTCCGGTCTTTCTTTCCGCTTGCGGTACAAGTGCTCAGGGGCACACGTTTCCAGCCGGTGATGGTGCAGGAACTGAAACCGGATGATGTGATCCGCGTCAGGGCCGGGGAGCTGATACCGGTTGATGCGATCCTTTCAAAAGGCACGGCTACAATTGACTATAGTTTTGTCAGCGGTGAAAGTCTGCCGGTGACAAAAGGCGTCGGAGAGATCATCTACGCCGGGGGGAAGCAGCTGTCGGGCGCTATAGAATTGCTGGTCGTCAGGGAAGTTTCCCAGAGCTACCTGACCGGGCTCTGGAACAAGGATATTTTTAAACAGCAGAAGAAAAGTGTTTCGGGTATACACAGCCTGGGTAAACACTTTACCCTGCTCGTACTCGGAATCGGCTTGACCGCAGCAGGCTACTGGCTGGCAGACGGCGAGAACCGCCTGGCCTGGAATGCACTGACCACCATCCTGATCGTGGCCTGTCCTTGCGCGCTGCTGCTTTCTGCCACCTTTACCAACGGGAACATCCTGCGGATACTCGGTAAGCGCGGCCTTTACCTGCGGCACCCGGATGTGATCGAGGATATGGCAGGCATCGATCATATCGTGTTCGATAAAACAGGAACGATCACCGAAAATGAAAAGAGGACCGTCTCCTACGATGGCCGAACGCTGAGCAAGGAGGAACGCGACAGCATAGCCGCCCTGCTGGCACAGTCGAACCACCCATTGAGCCGTTCTGTGTATGAATACCTGGATCGTCATACCCAGGTGCCTGTGGCATCGTACCGGGAAGTGCCGGGACAAGGTATGGAAGGCTGGGTGCAGGAGCGGCATGTAAAGATCGGCGCTGCTGGTTTTGTACAAGCCCCTGTGGTTGGGCGGGAAAGCGGGGGACGCGGATCCCTGGTGTATTGCGGTATCGATGGGGCTGTTGCCGGGGTGTTCCGTGTACAGCATGCCTACCGGGAAGGGTGGCCGAAAGTCATCCGACAGCTGAAAGGCAGGTTCGGGTTTTCGGTACTCAGTGGCGACAACGACCGGGAACAGGCTTACCTGCAGGGCCAGCTGGGGAAAGATGCCCGCCTGCTCTTTAACCGGCAACCGGAGCAGAAGCTGGAGTACATACGGCATTTGCAGGAGCACAAACGGGTGCTGATGATGGGTGACGGCCTGAATGACGCCGGCGCCCTGCGCCAGAGTACGGTCGGCATCGCCGTTTCCGGCAGCAGCAACAATTTTACCCCCGCCTCGGACGGCATGCTTGATGCGGCCAGTTTTGAAAAGCTGCCGCAGTTCCTGGCTTTTGCCCGTGCCAGCCAGAAGATTATCCGTGCCAGCTTTGTATTGTCGGTCGTGTACAACATCATCGGCCTGTGGTACGCCGTGCAGGGTATATTATCACCCCTTGTAGCGGCGATCCTGATGCCGGCCAGTTCGCTCTCCATCATCCTGCTTACCTACGGCCTCAGTGAATGGGCCGCCCGGAAAAATGGCCTGTAAGCCTGCAACAAATTTCCGACAGACAATCTTATGACAAAGATCATGGCTGCTGCTGACCCCCAGCATCGGACGGCAAGCTGCGCTGTACAACCTTTGTACCCGAAAGTTATGAGCATTATTATCCTGATTGCCGCTATAAGTATCCTGATCTCCGGGGGCTTCCTGCTGGCCTTTCTCTGGGCCGCCGGCAACGGGCAGTTTGACGACGATTACGGCCCGCCGAGAAGAATATTGTTTGACAACAGGACCAAAGAAAAATCAAAACACAAATAACCATCTGTATGGAAGTACAACAATTCTATTACGACAACAGGATGCCCAGGCTTTTTGCCGTCGCAACCGTGTTCTGGGGTGCCGTCGGTATGCTTGCCGGTGTGTTCATTGCTTTCCAGCTGGCCTTCCCGGCCCTGAACCTGGGCATAGCGTACACCAGTTTCGGCCGCCTGCGGCCGGTACACACCAACGCGGTGATCTTTGCTTTTGTCGGCAACGGGATTTTTACAGCCGTGTATTATGCGATTCCCCGCCTGCTGAAAACGCCGATGTGGAGCAGCCTGCTGGGTAAAATACACTTCTGGGGCTGGCAGCTCATCATCCTGGCCGCGGCCCTGACGCTGGCTATGGGCTATACGGCCGGCAAGGAATATGCAGAACTGGAATGGCCCCTGGATGTGGCCATTACGCTGATCTGGGTGGTCTTTGGCATCAATATGTTCGGGACCATACTGACCCGTCGGGAGCGCCACCTGTATGTAGCCATCTGGTTCTTTATTGCGTCCTGGGTGACTGTGGCCTTATTGCATATCGTCAATTCTTTTGCCATTCCTATCAGCTTTATGAAAAGCTATTCCTGGTATGCCGGGGTGCAGGATGCGCTGGTACAATGGTGGTATGGCCACAATGCCGTAGCTTTTTTCCTGACCACGCCTTACCTGGGGATGATGTATTATTTTTTGCCGAAAGCGGCAGAACGCCCGGTGTATTCCTACAAACTGAGCATCGTGCATTTCTGGAGCCTGATCTTCCTGTACATCTGGGCCGGACCGCATCATTTGCTGTACACTGCTTTGCCGGAATGGGCGCAGTCTTTGGGTACTGCCTTTTCGATCATGCTGCTGCTGCCCAGCTGGGGCGGTATGCTCAACGGCCTGTTTACCCTGAGGGGGGCCTGGGATAAGGTACGGGAAGACCCGGTATTGAAATTTTTCGTCGTGGCGGTGACCTGCTACGGTATGGCCACCTTCGAAGGGCCGATGCTGTCCCTGAAGAATGTCAACGCCATTTCGCATTACAGCGACTGGACCGTGGCGCATGTACATATCGGCGCCCTGGGCTGGAACGGCTTCCTCACCTTCGGCATGATGTACTGGCTGATCCCTAAATTGTTTGACACGAAGCTGTACTCCCGCAAGCTGGCCGGTACCCATTTCTGGATCGGCACCCTGGGTATTGTGCTGTATGCCGTACCGATGTACTGGGCGGCCTTCCGTTCTTACTTTATGCTGAGCGCCTTTACTCCCGAAGGCCAGTTGCAGTACCAGTTTATCGATGTGGTACAGACCGTGGTGCCTTTTTATGTATTGCGGGCGATTGGCGGTACACTTTACCTGGCCGGGGTATTCGTGATGGTGTACAACCTGGTCAAAACCGCAAAGCAGGGCCGTTTCCTGGAGGTAGAGGCTGCAGAAGCCATGCCTTTGCAGAAACGGTACATTGCTCCTGCAAAAGCGCACTGGCATTCTTTTTTTGAGCGCAAACCCCTGACCCTGCTGGTGCTGAGCCTGATCGTAGTAGGTATCGGTGGCCTGGTGGAGATGGTGCCCACCTTCCTGGTCAAATCCAATATACCTACGCTCAGCAGCGTAAAGCCGTATACCCCGCTGGAACTGCAGGGCCGGGATATCTACGTTGCAGAAGGCTGCTACAACTGCCATTCGCAGATGATCCGCCCCTTCCGCTACGAGGTGGCCCGCTACGGTGACTATTCGAAAGCCGGAGAGTTCGTCTACGACCATCCTTTCCAATGGGGCAGCAAACGTACAGGGCCGGACCTGGCCCGCATCGGCGGTAAGTACCCGGATAGCTGGCACTTCAACCATATGCTGGAGCCGGTTTCCATGGCGCCGGGGTCCATCATGCCGCCTTATCCCTGGCTGTTTGAGCAAAAGCTGGACATCAGCAGTACCAATTCAAAAATACATGCGATGCGCAGGCTGGGCGTTCCCTATCCGGCAGGATATGAGGCCCGGGCCAACAGCGACCTGAAGCAGCAGGCGGACCAGATTACCGCCAATCTGAAAAAGGAGAAAATAAACCTCCAAAGCGACAGGCAGATCATCGCCCTTATCGCCTACCTACAGCGGGTGGGCAGGGATATTAAAATCGAAGCGAAAACAAGTGCTCAACAATAGCAGCTCATGAAGTTTACATACTATCTCGAAAAAATAGCAGGTGTCAGCATTTATCCTGTAGTCTCCTTATTGCTGTTCGTCAGCTTTTTTGTCCTCGTGACCCTCTGGGTGCTGCGCACAGACCGGCAAACCATCAAACACCTGGAAAACCTGCCTCTTGACAATGATCAATAATCCTACATTTATGTCTTCATTCCTGAAAAAAGTAATCTTAAGTACCCTGGCTGCGGGGATGACGATCAGCGCTTTTGCCGCATCGCAGACCAGTCCCGCAGCGGATACGGATTTTAGCTTCGGTATGCATTCCGTGCTGGCTGCCTGCGCCTGTTTGCTGTTTATGGTCATCTGCAGCCTGGGGGCCACCCTGCGTTCTGCTGTGCTGTTTTACCACCAGAAAAAAAAGAAGGAGGCGGCAGATAGAAACAGGGGCGGGCTATTGCCGGGCCTGGTGTTGTTCCTGCTCTGCTGTTCTTTTCCTGCTCTGGCACAGGAAAATACCGCATCGCCGGCTTCGGTAGGCGATACCGAAATGCTCAGCTGGGTGCTCTATATCGTATTGGGTATTGAGATCGTCATCATCTTCCTGTTTGCGAAACTGATCCGTTTCTTTACCGGCGCCGAGGCCTTCCGCCAGGCAGAACAGCAGGTAAAGCCGCGCAGGTTCCGCTTCTCGGCATTCTGGACCAGGATCAACAAGCTCCGTCCCATTGAAGAAGAAGCCTCCCTGGATACTGGTCATAGCTATGATGGTATCCGCGAACTCGATAATGCCACACCTCCCTG